>JAEWKY010000273.1 GCA_023457615.1 Actinomycetes bacterium
CCGCGGCCGGCGCCCTCGCGACCCTGCAGTCGCAGTCGGGCGTCGACATGGACGAGGAGACGATCTCGCTCATGACCTACCAGACCGCCTATCAGGGCGCGGCCCGGGTGATGACCGCCGTCGACGAGATGCTCGACGTGCTCATCAACCGCACCGGCCTCGTGGGGAGATGACGATGACCCGCATCACGAGCCAGATGCTCACGACCGCGGCCCAGCGGAACCTCGCGACCTCGCAGGCCGCGCTCGCGCGCCTCCAGGAGCAGGGGTCGAGCGGCACGCGCCTCGCGAAGCCCTCGGACGATCCCGCGGCCACCGCGGCCGCCCTCCGCGTGCGCACGGCGCAGCGGGCGACGGAGATCCACCAGCGCAACGCCGACGACGCCCTCGGCTGGCTCGGCACCGTCGACACGGCCCTCGGCACGTCGACCGACCTGCTGCGCCGCGCGCGCGACCTCACGGTGCAGGGCGCGAACGACGGCGCGATGTCGGCCGAGTCGCGCGAGGCGATCGCCGTCGAGCTCGAGAGCCTGCGCGACGCGCTGCTGCAGCAGGCCAACACGCGGTACCTCGGACGCAGCGCCTTCGCGGGCAACTCGCTCGCCGGGCACGCCTTCGCCGCCGACTACAGCCACTCCGGCGTCGTGGGCACGAGCCTCGAGCGCCGCATCGGACCCGACACGAGCGTCACGATCGACGGCGACGGCGTCGCGGCCTTCGGCACCGGCGCGGGCTCGGTCTTCGCCCTCCTCGACGACGTCGCGGCCGACCTCCGCGCCGGCATCCCGGTGAGCGGCCGGCTCGACGGGATCGACCAGCACCTCTCGGCGATCACGACGCAACGGTCGATCGCGGGCAGCCGGTACGCTCAGGTCGAACGTGGGAAGGAACTCCTGATCATGTCGTCCAACGAACTCGAGGCACGACGCTCGGGCCTGGAAGACGCCGACCTGGGCAAGATCATCATCGACCTCAAGATGCAGGAGGTCGCCTACCAGGCGGCCCTCAGCGTCACCGCCCGTGCCATCCCGCCGACGCTCCTGGAGTTCCTCGCGTGACCGCGACCCTGACCTTCACCGCCCCTCCCCCCGGACTCGCACCGCACGTGGAGTTCGCGCTCGACGACGTCGAGGGAGCCCCGGGCCTGCACGCCCTCCGCGCGGCGACGGATGCCAGCATCCGCCTGTTCGTCGTCGAGGCGTCCGTCTTCGTGCCCGACTACGCGCCGGCCTTCACCGAGGAGCACCTGCTGGATGTCGGCGCGGGTGCCCGTGCCGACGCCTCCGTGCTCGTCGTGACGACGCTCGACGCCGACGGCCCGGTCGTCAACCTGCTCGCCCCCGTGCTCGTCAACACCGCCACGGGCGTCGCGTCGCAGGTGATCCTCGACGGCTCCGACTGGCCCCTCCGGGCCCGTCTCGCCAAGTCGGCCTGACCCGCCCCGCTGCCCCGCCCGCCCCGACATCCCGGTTACTCCGCCGCTTTCGCTTTGCTCCGCGGATCTGCGGCGGAGCAGCGTCACTTCGGCGGAGTAACACGGCTTGGCGTTTCCTAGGCTGAGGGCATGACGCCCGAGGGTTGGATCGAGCACCGCCGCGGCGACCGCGAGCTGCTCGGCTGGATCGCGCCCGAGGGCGAGAGGTTCGTCGTGTTCGACCTGCTCGGGCGGCCGCGCACCTCCCGCCCCGTCGAGTGGCTCGACGCCGAGGAACTGCTGGAGGAGCTCGGGATCGGGTACCTCGCCGACCGCTACATTCTCGTGCGGGACGACGGAGCGCAGCAGCCCGTGCGCATCGGCGAGCTCAGCACCGAGGGCGTGACGGTCGTCGCCGACGACTTCGGCGCCGCCTCCGCGGTCGGGGCGAATCCCGAGCGGATCAAGCTGCCGTTTCCGGTTCCCGCCGATCTTCTGCGGGGTTAGCGCGACCGTCGAGGTACCCCGCGAGGTGCTCGGCGAGCTCCTCCGAGTCCTGCGCCGCTCCCCCGAGGTACGTCGACCGGCGCCGCCGCAGCAGCGAGGTGCCCATCACGTACAGCCCCGGCGACTTGTCCACCACTCCCCCGGAGTGCGGCAGCCGTCCCTTGTAGTCGAGCACGGGCACGTCGAGCCACGAGTAGTCCGGACGGTAGCCGGTCGCCCAGAGCACCGTCGAGATCCCGGATGCCGCGAGGTCGAGCTCGAGCGCGGGGGCGGCATCAACCTCGGTCGGCGCGAGGCGCTCGACATCGCCGAGCCCCGAGACGTCGGTCGCCGCCGCCCAGTCGTCGAAGCGGTCGAGCAGCCGGTCGAGCTTGAGGTCTGCGAGCCGCACGGTGTTGGCGAGGCCGCCCGAGAACTGCGCCCGGCCGTCCGCGAGCCGTCCGAGACGCCCGACGACCCGCACGCCGCGCTCGCGCAGCGAGCCGATGTCGACCGAGCGCCGGTCGTCGCTGCCGACGAGCTGAGGCGAGGGCACGTGCCGCGCGCGGATGATGTCGTCGATCTCGTCGAACCGCTCGTCGAGCACGCCCGCGGCATCCATCCACCACAAGCTGTCGCGACCGCGGTACGTGCGCGGCATCCGCACGTGCTCGCCGGCGGCGACCACGACCTCCCGGCCGCTGCGGGCGAGCTCGTCGGCGAGCTGCACGCCGCTCGCCGAGGCGCCGACGACGAGCACGCCGCCGTCGGGCAGACCCGCGGGCGACCGGTAGTCCTTCGTCGCGAGCGACAGCACCGACGGCGCGAGTCCGTCCGCGATCGCCGGGATGTTCGCGGAGCCGCTGCCGCCGTTCGCGAGCACCACGGCATCCGCTCGCCACTCACCCTGGTCGGTGACGACGCGGTAGCCCGACTCGTCGACGGCGACCGACGTGACCGTCACGCCCGTGCGCACGGGCGCGTCGATCGCCCGTGCGTAGTCCGCGAGGTACGCGGCGACCTCGGCGGCGGTCATGAAGCCGTCGGGGTCGTCGCCCGGGTAGTCGAACCCGGGCAGCGCGGACTGCCAGTTCGGCGTCAGGAGCCGCAGCGAGTCCCAGCGGGTGCGCCACGAGCCGCCGACCTCGGCGCGCTCGAGCACGACGTGCTCGATGCTCCGCTCGGTGAGGCGGCGGCTCATGGCGAGACCGGAGTGCCCGGCCCCGAGGATGACGACGGTGGTGCGGGTCACTGAGCTACGCGACGGCGACCGTGACGTTCGTCGGGTTGGTGAGGGCGTCGAACACGGCCGAGCGCTTCTGCGACTGGGCGACGAGCGCGGCGATGTCCTCCTTCGACGCGTCGGCGTCGATGTCGAACGTGACGCGCACGTCGTTGAAGCCGTTGCGCACCTCCGGGTCGCCGCCGAGGATGCCGAGGATGTCGTGGTCGCCCTCGACGACGGCCTTCACGCTGCGCAGCTGGATGCCGCGGTTCTGCGCGACGGCCGCGACACCGGCGGTGAGGCAGCCGGCGAGCGCCGCGAGCACGGTCTCGACGGGCGTGGGCGCGTGGTCCTCCGAGGCGAAGACGTTCGGGTGGTCGCCCTCGAGCACGAACGCGGAGTTGTGCTGCTGGTCGGCGCCGAGGCCCTTGAAGCCGTGGATGGTCTGACGCGAGTGGGTGCCCTTGATCCACTCCGAGGTCGCCTTCCAGGTGAACTGGGCGGCCTCGGGGGCCTCGCGCAGCGCGTCGCGCGCGCCGAGGAGCGCTTCGGTGTTGACGCCGTTGTCGGCCGTCGCGGTCGTGCTCATGGGTCTTCCTTCCTGAGGTTCGTGCGAAGACACGGCGACGCTACGCCGGGCGATCCGGCGGAGGGTCGATTGTGACGTCCCGTTGCGACGGACTGTTACCCCGTGTTGCGAGAGCGCGGGTCCTCCGGAGGGCTTGCCGGGGTACGGCCCGGGTCCGCTACTCTGAGGACCGCTCCCTCCCCCGCCCGCCTTACCCGAAGGCAGTCTCATGAGCACGCTGCTCCCGCCTGCGTCCGCGACCCCCGACGCGCCCCCCGCCCTCACCCGCTCCGAGCGGATCGCGAGCCCCCGCGCGGTCGTGAGCCGGGCGCGCGAGCAGACCCCCGCGCTCCTGCTCATGGTGCTGCTGGCCGGCACGGGCGCGCTGCTCTACGGCGCGTTCCTGCTGAACCCGCGCAACATCGGCGACCCGCTGCCGTTCGCGATCGTCATCGTGTGCGAGCTCTTCCTCATCGGGCAGGCGATCCTCACGCTGTGGACGGCCCTCTCCGCGACCTACGAGCCGCGGGACGCGGCATTCCATGCGACGAGGGCGACCCTCTACGGCAACCCCGCGGACGGCATCCCGCTCGGCGACGAGTTCTACCTCGGGCGCCGCAAGGTCACGGTCGACGTCTTCATCACGACCTACCAGGAGGACCCGGCGATCATCGAGGCGACCGCGCGCGCCGCGCGCGACCTGCGCGGACGCCACGGCACCTACCTGCTCGACGACGGCGAGGACCCGCGCGTCGAGGAGATCGCCGAGCGGCTCGGCATCCACTACGTCACGCGCGAGGAGAAGACCGGGGCCAAGGCCGGCAACGTCAACAACGCGCTGCGCCTCACCGACGCCGACTTCACCCTCATGCTCGACGCCGACTTCGTCGCGGCGCCCGAGTTCCTCGAGGAGACGCTGCCGTTCTTCGTGCACGACGACGTCGCCTTCGTGCAGGCGCCGCAGGTCTACGGCAACGCCCACAACTTCATCTCGCGCGGCTCGGCCTACATGCAGGGCGTGTTCTACACGCTCACGCAGCCGGGCAAGAACAAGTTCAACTCGGCGTTCTGCGTCGGCACGAACGCGGTGTTCCGGCGCGCGGCGCTCGAGGACATCGGGGGGATGTACGAGGGCTCCCAGTCCGAGGACATCTGGACCTCGCTCTTCGTTCACGAGCGGGGCTGGCGGTCGATCTTCGTGCCGATGACGCTCGCCGTCGGGCGCACCCCCGAGACCATCGAGGCGTTCGTGCGTCAGCAGGTGCGCTGGGCGGTCGGCGGCTTCGAGATCTTCCTGCGCCGCAACCCGTTCTCGCCGCGCCGTCGGCTCACGACCGACCAGCGCCTCCAGTACTTCATGACGGTGACGTTCTACTTCAGCGGCGTCGTGCCGCTCGGGCTGATCCTGCTGCCGCCGCTGCAGATCTACTTGAACATCACGCCGGTCAGCCTCGAGGTGCCGCTGCTGGAGTGGATCCTGTTCTACTGCGGCTTCTACCTGCTGCAGATCGGTCTCGCCCTGCACGTGATGGGCTCGTTCCGCTGGGAGACGCTGTTGATCTCGACGGCGACGTTCCCGATGTACACGAAGGCGTTCCTGCTCGCCCTCGCGGGACGCAAGCCGGCCTGGACGTCGACGGGCGCGGTCGGCGAGGTCGCCTCGCCGTTCAACTTCATCAAGGTGCAGCTCGTCTTCCTCGTCTTCCTCGCCGCGACGACCGTCGTCGGCTTCCTCAAGGCCGATTGGACCGCGGAGTACTCGGTGGCGCTCGTCTGGAACATCATCAACACCCTCACGCTCGGGGCCTTCGCGCTCATGGCGGCCCGCGAGCACGTGCGCCTCAAGCGCACCGCGCGCGACCTGAGGACCTCGGCGCCCGCCGACCGGGTGACCGACCGCGAGCTCGTGGCGGGTGCGGCATGAAGGCCCTCCGCTGGCTCGGCTTCGCGCTCGCCTGCCTGATCGCCGTCGGCATCGCCGTCGCGGGCCTGGTCTACGCGAACGTCACGGCGCTCACCGTCCGCGCGTCGAGCGCGCAGCTCGTCACCGAGCAGTACTCCCTCGGCACGCCGTACGCGGGCATCGTGCAGGACCTGCGCGTCGCGCGCGGCGACGCGGTCTCCGCGGGCGACGAGCTCTTCCGGATCCAGAGCCCCACGCTCGAGCAGGCCATGCAGACGCAGACCTTCACCGACGCCGGTGTCGGCTACGCGGTCGAGGACGGCGGCATCCTGGTGTTCACCGCCGCCCAGGACGGCGTCGTGCAGCAGGTGGATGCCGAGATCGGCTCGTTCGTCGAGGAGGACGAGACCGTCGTCGTCGTCGCGATCGACGACTCGATCCACCTCGAGGCGCACGTGTCGCTCAACGCCCGCGACTACGCCCGTGTGCCGGTCGACGGCACGATCTCGGTGAGCATGCCGGACGGGTCGACCGTCGAGGCCGCGATCTACGACGTCGAGGTCGACGAGTTCGAGAATGGCCGCGCGGCGACGATCGTCCGTGCCCGCAGCGACGAGATCACGACGCAGAGCTACATGGTGGTGGGCGCTCCGGTGGAGGCCGAGCTCCACCTGCGCGACGAGGAGGGCTTCGGCGGCTGGCTCGTCGACCAGCTCGGGCGGCTCTTCACCCCGGGTGGCTTCGACCGGTGATCCTCGGGCGGCGGCGTGCCCGGCTCGCGGCGGTCGTCGTGACGACGCTGCTGCTCGCCGGCTGCTCGGCCGCCGAGCCTCCGGATCCCTCCGGCGGCTGGGCGGAGCGCGCCGCGGCGTTCGCGGCGGAGCTCCCCCAGCGCCCGGGGCCCTACGCGGGGGTGCCGAGACTCGCCCCGGACCTTCCCCCGCCCACCAACAGCTGGGTGTCGGGGCCCGTCTTCGGCGACGGCCTCCCGGCCTACACGGGCACGATCGCGGTGACCCCCCGCGCCGACGGCTTCGCGATCGACCTGCCGCGCGTGCACGCGACGGCGCGCACGATCTTCGCCGTCGCGGACCCCGTGCTCGCCGTGTCGATCCCGTCGACCGGGGTCGAGCTCAGCGGTCTCGACGATCTCGTGGCCCGCTGGCGCTTCGACGGGGCGGGCGACCTCGTGACCGCGGAGGGCTGGCCCTACGCGGCGTACTCGGCGGCCTCCGCGGAGACGCTGCGCGTCGCGGGGGCGGACGATCCGGAGCGGGTCGCCGACGAGATGCTCGTGGTGTCGGCCCGGGGTGTGCGGTACGCGCTCGTCGCCCCGGCCGCGGCTCTCGACGAGTACCCGGAGCTCCCGCTCGCCGCGGACGACACGCTCTTCGTCGTCGCCGTGCCCGACGGCGCGGCGACCGCCGATCTCGACGAGCTCCGCCGCCACGCCGTGCTGCTCGAGGGGGCGTCCGTCGCCCACACGACGGACGAGGGCGTCGTGACGACGACCTACGCGCTGCGCACCGAGGGCGATCGACCGACCCTGTGGGGCGCGTTCCCCGGGGCGGTGATCGAGGGAGAGCCGACGGGGATGTCCTACCCGACGCTCTACGGCGAGGTCGACCTGCGCTCGGGGACGAGCTTCGAGCGGTCGACCCCGGCGGTCGCGGCAGCCGCATCCCTCGACCTGCGCGAGGTGCCGGAGGACGAGCTCGACGCGGTGCGCGACCAGGTGAGGCGCGACGTCGCGTCGACGGCGTTCACCGCGGCCGACAGCTACGGCGCCGGCAAGCAGCTCTACCGCGCGGCGACCCTCTCCCGCCTCGCCGGGCAGCTCGGCCTGACCTCCGAGGCCGCGACCCTGCGCGCCGCCCTGCTCGCGGAACTCGACGCGTGGCTCGACCCCTCCGGGTGCGCGGACCGCGCCGAGCGGTGCTTCGTCTACGACCCGGAGCTCGGGGGCGTCGTCGGGCTCGGAGCGTCGTTCGGGTCGGACGAGTTCAACGACCACCACTTCCACTACGGCTACATCCTCTCCGCCCTGGGGATGCTCGCCGCCGACGACCCCGGGCTCGTCGAGCGCTATCGCCGGGTCGCCGACCTGCTCGCCCTCGACCTCGCCTCGCCCGTCGACTCCGAGTTCTTCCCGCGCCGGCGCGTCTTCGACGCGTACCGCGGCCACTCGTGGGCCTCGGGCCTCGCCCCGTTCCGTGACGGCAACAACCAGGAGTCGGTGTCCGAAGCGGTGTCGGCGTGGAACGGCCTCGCGCTGTGGGCGCGGGCGTCGGGGAACGACCCGCTGCGCGCCGATGCCGAGTGGATGCTGAGCCTCGAGACGGAGGCCGCCGTCGCGCACTGGCTGAGCCCGCGACTGCCGACGGGATTCGAGGCGCCGTTCGTCGCGATCAACTGGGCGGGCAAGCGCGACTACGCGACCTTCTTCGACGCGACCCCGTCGGCGATCCTCGGCATCCAGCTCATCCCCCTCCCGCCGGCGACCGCGTTCCTGCCGGAGCCGGCGCGAGCCGCGGCGCTGGCCGAGGGCGCGTTCGACGGCACGCTCGGCGAGCTCCCGCTCGTCGACTACGTGATCATGCTGGAGGCGACGGCCGATCCCGACGCCGCGGCGGAAGGCGCGCGCCTCCTGCCGGAGGGCGCGATCGACGGCGCGAACTCCCGCGCGTACCTGCTCGCCTGGATCGCGGTGCAGCGTCTCAGCCGCTGAGCCTGTCGTCCCTCCGCGGTCGCAGGAGCGTGACGACGGCCGAGCCGTCCCCCGCCGGAGCCGGACGCGGAATCCGAGATTCCCTCCGGCTGCGCAACTCGTCGTGCCGGATTCCCGACGCCACGAGTACCGGTGCACTGCCCCACGCCCCCACGCGAGACCACAGCACCGCCAACAGGATCACCGCCACCGAACCGATGGCGAGGATCGCCAAAACTACCCCCATTTTCCCCACACTCGATGATCCCGCGATTGCGCTCGGGCGCAAGCCCCCCACTGCGAGGGCCGGGTGAGGCGGGCGACGGCGGGTCAGGCCGGCTCGGCGAGCGGCGTCTCGGACGACATCCCGAGCGCCTCCGCGACGCCGCGGTTGTAGAGCTTCCCGGCGTGCGTGCTGAACCCGCGGGCGAGCGGCCGGTTGCGCTGCGTCGCCGCCTCCCAGCCGTGGTCCGCGAGGTCGAGGATGTACGGCAGCGTCGCGTTGGTCAGCGCCCGGGTCGACGTCTCCGGCACGGCGCCGGGCATATTCGCGACGCAATAGTAGATGGAGTCGTGCACGGCGAACGTCGGGTCGTCGTGGGTGGTCGGGCGCGAGCCCTCGAAGCATCCGCCCTGGTCGATCGCGATGTCGACGAGCACGCTGCCCTCGCGCATCCCGGCGACCATCTCGTCGGTGACGAGCTTCGGAGCGGCCGCACCCGGGATCAGCACCGACCCGATCACGAGGTCGGCCTCGCGCAACTGGTCGGCGATCTCGAGCCGCGACGAGTGCCGGGTCTGCAGCGTGCTGCCGAAGCTCTCCTCGAGCTGGCGCAGGCGCGGGATGTTCACGTCGATGACGGTCACGTCGGCGCCGAGCCCGACGGCGTTGCGGGCCGCGTGCTCACCGGCGACGCCGCCGCCGATGACGACGACCTTCGCGCGGCGGGTGCCGGGCACGCCGCCGAGCAGCGTTCCGCGTCCGCCCGTCGACTCCATGAGGTGGTACGCGCCGACGACGATCGAGAGGCGTCCGGCGACCTCGCTCATCGGGGCGAGCAGCGGCAGCGAGCGGTCGTCGAGCTGCACGGTCTCGTAGGCGATCGACGTCGTGCCCGCCGCGAGCAGCGCGTCGGTGCAGGGTCGGGATGCCGCGAGGTGCAGGTAGGTGAACAGCACCTGGTCGCGACGCATCCGGGCGTACTCGGGGGCGATCGGCTCCTTGACCTTGAGCAGCAGGTCGCCCTTCGCCCACACGTCGTCGGCGTCGGCGGCGAGCCGCGCGCCCGCGGCGACGTAGGCGTCGTCGGGGATGCGCGAGCCGGTGCCCGCCCCGGGCTCGATCCACACCTCGTGACCTCGGGCGACGAGGGCGTCGACACCGGCGGGGGTGATCGCGACGCGGTTCTCGTTGTTCTTGATCTCGGTGGGGATGCCGATGCGCATGCGGGAGCCCTTTCGCCGTCGAAGTGCTCCCATCCTGAAGCCTCCACGCCGCTCACGGTGAACTGCAGAAGCATTCGCGCGAAAGAGGTCGGATCGGGTTGAATGTTGCCACCGCGTAGCCCCGAGGAGGCACCCGTGTCGGACGTCCTGCAGCCCGAGTCCGACGACGTCGATCGCGCCGTGCTCGGCATCCTGCAGCACGACGCCCGCGCGACCAACCGCGATGTCGCCCGCCGCCTGGGACTCGCGGAGTCGACGGCCCACGCGCGCGCCCGGCGACTCGAGACGCGCGGCGTGATCGCGGGCTACGAGGCCGTCGTGCGGCAGAGCCGGCTCGGCCGGGGGCTGCAGGCGCTCATCCACGTCACCCTGCGCCCCGGAGCGCGGCAGACGAGCCTCACCGAGTTCCGCGAGCTCGTGAGCGCGCTGCCCGAGGTCAACCAGCTCTTCTTCCTCGGCGGCACCGACGACTTCATCGTGCACGTCGCCGTCGAGGACTCGTCCGCCCTGCGGCGCCTCGTCGTCGACCACCTCTCGGCGAACCCGGCCGTCGCGTCGACGCGCACGAGCATCGTCTTCGAGTACCACCGCAACATCACGACGGCGTCGTTCGACTGACGCCGCCGGGAGCTACCTCACGGGCGTCGGGAGCGGGCGAGCAGCAGGCCGATCGCGAGCAGCACGAGGCCGGCGCCCGCGACGGGCAGCCCGAGCACGACGAGCAGCCCGGCGCCGATGTTCGCATCCGGGTGCGGCATCGATCCCCACACCGCTCCGACGAGCGCGGCGAGCCCGCCGACGAGCAGCAGCGCGGCGCCGATCTTCCTGAGCATGGTTCCAGTGTCCCTCACGCCGCGAAGCGCGCGGGCGTCGTGCCGAGGGTGCGGCGGAACGTGCGCGTCAGGTGCGCCTGGTCGACGAACCCCGTGCGCGCGGCCACCTCGGCGGGCCGGACGCCGTCGAGCAGCAGGCGGCGGGCGGCCTCGACGCGGCGACCGATCGCGTAGCGGTGCGGCGGGATGCCGTACGCGCGCGTGAAGGACCGGATGAGGTGCGCGGGGGGCGCGCCGAGCAGCGCGCCGGCCTCGGCGAGCGTCGGCGGGGCGGCGACCCGGTCGTCGAGGAGGGCGCGCAGCCGCGCGGCCAGCGGGG
>JAEWKY010000274.1 GCA_023457615.1 Actinomycetes bacterium
ACGCCCGCGGTCGCGGCGACGCTCGCCGGGGCTCTGCTGCCGCTGGCCGCGGGCGCCGGGATCGTGCTCGTGCGCCGTCGTCGACTCGCCGGGACGCCGGGCGACGAGGCCTGACGCGCAACGCACGCGGGGTCAGCCGCGCACGCGATCCTGTGCGGTGCGCGGAGGGTCGACGGAGACGTCGAGGCGCTCCTGCCCGTGGTGCGACGACCACATCGTGCTCTCGCCCCGCGCGGCGTGCTGCGATCCCCGCACGGCGCGCTCGTCGGCCCAGCTGTTCAGCCGGTGACCGCGGTGGCCGCGCACGTGCTCGAGCACGACGTCGGGGAGACCGGCCGCCCGGCGGGCGTCGCGCGCGGCGAGCAGCTGCTCGAGCAGGTCCCGGTTGGCGACGGGCTTCTTCGCGCTCGTGAGCCAGCCGCGCCGACGGTGGCCGTCCATCCACGACGCGTAGGTGTTGATCGCGTACATCGAGTCGGCCTGCACGGTCAGGTCGCGCACGTCGGCGTGGTCCCGGATCGCGTGGAGCAGCCCGAGCAGCTCCCCGATGTTGTTGGTGCCGTTCGGCACCGCGCCTGCGGCCCAGTGACCGTCTTCGCCGACCCAGGCCCAGCCGGCCGGGCCGGGGTTGCCCTTGCAGGCGCCGTCGGTGGCCACGGTGTAGCGATCGGGAGAGCTCATCCCGCCCAGTCTGACAGGACAGCAAATCGCTGTTTGCCCGAAAGGGCCGCTTCCGCGAGCGGGATGCGGCCCTTTCGGGCAAATAGCTCGAGTCCACAGCACCGCGGCCGGAGGTCAGGCGACGACGAGGGCGAGGCGGTGCGACGACGTGCCGACGGTGAGCCGCTGGCCCCAGGCGATCGGCAGGCGGTCGTGCTCGATGCCGTCGCCGAACGCCACGAGCAGCTCGGACTCCGCGACCAGCTCGAGCTGCTGCCCGGCCGCGAGCCCGCCGTACTCGAGCGCGCGACCCGTCGCCCGCGAGGGCCAGGCCTCGCGCACGAACCAGGCGAGGGCGTCCGACCCGGATGCCGGCAGCCACTCGGCGAGGGAGCGGTCGGCCGCGATCGACGACGACCATCCGGTCGCGCCCGTGCCCGTGCCGACGATGATGCCCGACGACGACTGCCGCTCGCTGCCGCGCTCGGGGACGGTGAGCGTGTAGCGCGACGACTGGTGGCCCGGGTCGCCGAGGTAGACGTCGTTCAGGGCGACGAGGGTCTGCCCGTCGTCGAGCGTCGCCTGCACCATCGCGCGCTGCTCGAGCGTCGCCGTGCCGTGCCGCGCGTTCTCGATGACGGCGACCGCGCGTCCCGGGGCGTGCCGCACGAGCACGCCCGCGTTGCGATCGGGCTCGGGGTTCACCCCCACGACCGGCTGGCCGGCGAGGTACTTCGCGACGTTGGCGACGAGGCCGTCCTGGCCGACCGCGACGACGACGTCCTCGGGGGCGAACAGGTAGCGGTCGAGGTCGCTGCGCTCGACGCGGGCCTGCCGGAACTCGGCGGGGAGCCCCGTCGACACGCGGTGCAGCGCGTCCTCGATGGCCTCGTGGCGCGCGACGACGTCCTCGATCGAGCGGCCGCGCGAACGCAGGAAGAACTCGGCCTGCCCGAACGTCGCGTGACGGTCGAGCAGCTCCTCGTACTCCGAGCGGCGGTGCACGAACACCGCGCGCGGCGCCAGCACGCCCACGGGCTCAGCGCGGGTCGGGCACGGACTCGGCGGGCGCGGGCGCGGGCTTCTCCGAGAGCCGCGAGAGCGCCTGCGTGAGCACGTCGGGCGTGAGGTTGAGCGTGCCGATCTCGGGCAGGTTCTTCGCGAGCTCCTGCAGCGCGAGCGCGGTGAGCACCGACGGATCGACGCCGGCGTAGGCGGCGAGCCGCGCGGCCTCGGTCTCGGCGTTCGCCGCACCGACGACGCGCGTGCTCTCGGCCCGCGCGCTCGCGTCGAGCTTCGCCCGCTCCGCGTTGGCCTTGGAGGCGATGAGCGCCGTCGCGGCCTCCTCGGTCGCGCGGCGCTGCGCGTTCGCGCCCTCCTGCTGCACGAGCTGCTGCTCGCGGGTGGCCAGCTCGATCTTGCTCTGCAGCTCGTTCTCGGCGATCGCACGCTCGCGCTCGACGGCGAGGGCGCGCCGCTCGTACGACGCGGCGTCGGCATCCTGCTGCACGCGCTCGCGCACGGGCGTCTCGAGCGCGCGCTCGAGGTCGGCCTGCGGTCGGATCGAGACGATGCGCACGGCGACCACGACGATCGAGGTCTCCGCGAGCCGCGCGTCGCCCGCGAGCCCTTCGGCCGTGATGGCGCGCACCCGCGGGATGCCCGCGCCGAGCACGTCGACGAGCGGCAGCGACGAGATGTGCTCGACCGCGTACTGCTGCGCGAGCTCGGTGATGCGCGACCCGACCTGCTCGAGCGGCTTGCCGATCCACTGTCCCGAGTAGGGGTCGATCGCGAAGTCGATCCGCGTGGCCGCGAGCTCCGGGTCGGCGAAGCGGTAGGTGACGGTCGCCTGCACCGACACCTCCTGGAAGTCCTTCGTGCGGGCGCCGAACAGCATCGACAGCTCCGCCTCCGCGATCGGCACCTCGCTGATCGCGGCGTTGAGCGCCCGGAAGAAGAACGCCGCGCCCGGACCGCGGTGGCGCACCCGGCCCTTCTTGGTGTGGACGATGTAGCTCGTCGGGTTCGACCGCAGATGGCGGCGGAACGGGTAGCTGCGGATGTCGGCCATGGTCGAGATCCTAGGGCGCGGCCTCTCTCAGCCGATGGTCAGGAAGCCCTATGCTGGGGCCGCCCCAGGCTGCTGGGTCCAAGTTCAAAGGAGAACTTCGTATGGCTGCTGTGTCCACGTCCCGCCGGTCGACCGCGGGCATCGTGCTCGTGATCGCCGGGGCTCTGCTCCTCCTCCACGCGATCCTCGGCTTCGCGGGGGTGACCGCGCTCGGGCCCTGGCTCGGCGTGCTCGCCAACCTCGCGATCGGGGTGGCGTTCCTCATCCTGGCGATCGCCTCGTTCCGCGGGACGCTCTCGCGCATCGCGCTCGTCGTGTCGGCCGTCGGGTTCCTGCTCCTCGCCCTCGGCGCCGTGGTGACCCTGCCCGCGCCGATCGGCACGATCGCGGCCGTCGCCGCGGCCGTCGGCATGCTCGTCGCCGCGATCGCCCTCTACGTCGGCAAGGAGATCACGAACCAGACGGCCATCGCCTTCATCGTGACCGCGGTCCTCTACGCGATCCTCGTGCTCGGTCCGCTCGTGGGCCTCGCGCTCGGCACGTTCGGGGCGGTGCTCGCGCTGCTGTTCGCGATCGGCGTGCTCGTGACGGGTCTCCTGCTCGCCCGCGTGCAGGGTTCGCGCGGTCGCTGATCCGCATCGCCAGAACGCCCCGGGCCGCAGGCCCGGGGCGTTCTCTCGTCGCACGGCGCGTTCCCGTCGACGCGGTGGACGCCGGATTCCGTAGGCTGGCGCCACCGTCCCGGAAGGATCCCATGGCCGACGTCTCCCGCTCCCGCCGCGCCTCCGCCGGTCTCGCCTTCCTCGTCGCGGGCGGCCTCGTGCTGCTCGGCGTCGTGCTCGGCCTCGCCGGTCAGGCGCTCGGCAACTGGGTCACGCTCATCGCCGACCTCGTGATCGCGACCGGCTTCGTGCTGCTCGCGCTCGGCACCGCGGGCGCCGTCGCCCGGGTGGCCCTCCTGGTCGGCGCCGTCGGATGGTTCCTGCTCGCGCTCGGGGCGTTCGTCGCCTACCCGCAGCCCCTGTGGCTGCTCGCCGTGCTCGCGGCCGCGGCGGGAGGAGTCGTC
>JAEWKY010000275.1 GCA_023457615.1 Actinomycetes bacterium
CCCGAGAGCCGCTCGGGGTAGTGCGCGGCCCGCGCGCCGACCCCGAGCTCCTGCAGCAGGTCGCGCGCCTTCCGGGCGAGCTCGCGCGTGCGACGGTCGGGCACCGCGGGCAGCAGCACGTTCTCGAGCGCCGTGAGCCCCGGCACGAGGTTGCCGCGCTGGTCGAGGTAGCCGACGTGCCGACGACGCCGCGCGGTGATGACGTCGTCCGCCAGCCCCGTGATCTCGAGCCCCTGCCAGAGCACGCGACCCTCGGTCGGCGGCACGAGCCCCGCCGCGACGCGGAGGATGCTGGTCTTGCCCGATCCCGAGCGTCCGGCGAGGCAGTGGAAGTCGCCCGCGTGCATCCGCAGGTCGTAGCCGTCGGCGATCGTGATCGGCGGCTCGCCGGGGCGGTCGTAGCGGATGGCGACGCCGCGCAGGTCGAGCGCGGGGGCATCCGCCTCGAGGAGACCCTCGGTGGTCGGCGAGGTGACGGTCATCGGCGGGTCCCTTCCCGGGAGACGAGGATGCTGACGGCAGCGGTGGCGACGGCGCACGCGCCGGTGACGACGGCGACGATCCACGGCGCGACGTCCGGTGCGAGCAGCGTCGAGCCGAACCAGCCCGCGGCGCTCGCGACGACGATCGCCGGGACGACGACGAGGAGCCCCTCGACGCGCTGCGCGAGGGCGAGCTGCCCCGAGGTCCACCCCGCGGCGTGCAGCGTCTGCCACTGCGTCGCCCGGCGGCGCAGGTCGATGCGCCGCACGAGCACCACGAGCGCGATGCCCGCCGCGACGCCGACCGCGCCGAGCGCGAGCTGCGGGACGAGCAGGGTGTCGGAGAGCAGGCGGGCGAGCACGCTGCGCCCGCTCTCCTCCCGCCCGCGGAGCAGACCGGCGGCGAGCGCCCCGCCGGAGAGCCCGACGAGCAGGATGCCCGCGAAGTGCAGCGTCGAGGCGAGCGGATGCAGCACGACCTGCCGGGCGCCGAAGGCCGCGACGGTCGGCACCCCGCGGCGGTTCGACCGTCGACGGCGGATGCGGCGCATCCGCTCGGGCCGGGAACCGGTCACGACGGCGGCCACCGAGAAGGCGACCGCCGCCGCACCCGCGACGCCGATCGTCTGGAACGAGAGCGTCGACCCGCCCGAGAGCCAGATCGCGAGCGCGGCCACGGCGCCGAGGCCGAGCAGCGCGGGCAGCTCCTCGGCGAGGTACCACCGGGCGATGCGCCCGCGCGGGAAGCCGAGTTCGCGCAGCGCCGAGGCCTGCACCCGGCGGCCCGGGATGCCCGCGAGCTGCACCGCGCCGAGCAGCACGACCGCGGCGGCGAGGGCGATGACGAGTCCGGCGAGCGTCGCGGCGCTCAGCGACAGCTCCGCCCGGGCTGCGGCGCCGAGCTCCGACCAGTTCTGCTCGATCGTGCCGAGCTCGCCGACGCGCTGCGTCTCGCCGTCGACGGTGCCGAAGGCGTAGTCGAGCACGCGCACCTGCTGGGGCGAGGGCGAGGAGCCCGCGACGATCGTCGCCCGGAAGCCGAGGTCCTCGATCGCCTGCGCGACCGCGACGACGCGCTCCTGCGCCGAGGTCGAGTAGCCGGCGATGTCGGCGACGCGCACGCGGATCGCGCTCACCGGCTCGCGGTCGACGTTCTCGCCGAGGCTCGCGAGCGACCCGATCGCGACGGTGCGCGGACTCACGAGCCCGAGCCCGGTGACGCTCGGCTGAAGCGTGGATCCGGCGTGCTCGCCGTCGACGATGACCGCGCCGAGCTCCTGATAGGCACCGAGCGGCACGTAGTTGGCGACGTCGTCGCCGACGGCCAGCCCATCGGTCGTGAACGACCCGATCGGCACGACGCCCGTGCCGCCCTGCCTGACCGTGTGCTCGGCCTCGAACCCGCCGTACGCGGTCTCGACGCCCAGCTCCTCGGGGTCGGCGCGCAGACCGAAGTAATCGGGCATCTGCTTGTTCGCGCCGTACGTCGGCTCGCGATATCCCGACGACGAGAGCAGGATGCCGTCTTCGGTCACCGTGAACGGCGCCGCCGTCACGCGAGCGCTGCTCGGGATGCCGAGCGAGTTGTAGAGCGGGAGGACGTCCGAGATCGCGTCGTCGGAGCCCGGCCACAGGATCTTCGGCTGCGTGTCGACGAAGGGGTTGAGCAGACCCGAGAGGTCGGCCGCCGACGTACCGATCAGAGCACCGGGCTCGCCCGCGACGAGACCCTCGGGGAAGACGTACGGGAATCCGACCGGCATCCCGGAGGCATCCGCGGACCTCCGTGCGGCCTCGCCGAAGTCCTCGACGGTCAGGCGAGCGCCGAGTGATGCCGGCGCGTTCTCCGCGACGACGAGAGGCATGTACGTCGCGCCGAACCCTGACGCCCATTCGGCGTCCCAGTCCTTGCCGTTCGCCGCGTAGAGCCGCCGGATGTCATCGAGCACGTCGGGCGGATACGGACTCTCCCCGATGCGTCCCTGTTGGTCGAGGAACGCCTGGCCGAACTCGCCGCCGTCGTCCCGCGCCCACGCCGTGATCTCGAGCGGCCCCGTCGTGGTCGTGGGGGCGAGATCGATGAGCGGGTCGAGGAAGGCCGCCCGGTCGCCGAGCAACGCGCGTTCGGCCCGGGGGTCGACGAGCACGATGCGCGAGACGGTCTGCGGGGCGCCGTCCATCGAGAACTCGAAGACGCCCTCGCCGACCTCTCCGCCTCCGCCCCAGCCGTTGCCGCCGTAGTCGAGGAAGACCCCGCCCGTCCTCTCCATCCGCCGATCTCCGCAGAACCAGGCGGCCAAGGCCGGGTACTCGGCAGGGTCGCGGAGCGTCACGTCGTTGATGCCCGACCCCTCACCCGTGCACGGGGGCGCGTCCGGGAACTCGACCGCGGGAGGCGAGAGATCGGCGATCACCTCGAAGACCCGGCGCGCCACGACGCGCTCTCCCAGCCCGTCGTCGGTCGTGTAGTCGACGGTGAGGCGGAACGCGCGCGGGGCTTCGTCGATCCCGAAGGCATCCAAGGGGACGACGATCCGCGGGTGCACCCAGGTCAGGCTCGGGATCGCGATCTCACCGATCGGCGCGGCGACCTCGACGCCGGCGACCGCGCGCACCGTCTCGACGTCGGTGAGCGAGAGGCCGCCGGCCGCTCCGAGCGCGTTCGGCGGCAGCATCCCGTCGACCGGCGCGGGCGCGTCGGCCGCGGTGACGAGGATGTCGTAGGCGCCCCGCCAGTTGGCGTCGAGGCTGGCGCGCAAGGCCGCGATCGCCCCCGCCTGCAGCCCGGACGAGGCGAGCGCCGTCGCGGCGAGCAGCCCGATCGCGACGAGCCGGCTGCGTTCCCGCAGAAGGCGGCGAAGCGGACCGGGAACGCGGTCGCGCGTCATCCGACCGGGCCGAACGTCGTGTGCAGCACGCGCAGCCGCGCGCCGCCGGAGCTCGCCGAGAGCACCTCGGCGGCGACCTCGAGCAGCTGCTCGGGCGTCGCCCGCGGGTCGAGCCCGCGCGCCGCGTCCCGGGCCGCGGCGCCGGCGGCGTCGCGGGGCCCGGGGTCGGGCGCGTCGGCCGGGATCGAGTAGCGCACCGTGAAGTACGCGGGCGCGTCGGCATCCGACCCGTCGACGCACCGCAGGTTCTCGATCACGACGGGCACCTCGACCACGACCGTCGCAGGCGGGGTGTAGCTGAGCGCCGCCGCCGTCACCGCGGTGCCGCCGAGCGCGACGGTCGCGAGCAGGGCGACGCCGATCCGGAGTGCGCGTCGACGGCGACCCTGGAGGTCGTCGATGCGCTCCTCGACCTGCTGCCCGATGATCGCGAGCTTCGCCTCGAGGTGACGCCCCTCGGCCGGCCCGTTCACGCCTCACCCCGCAACGCCATCCGCAGCACCCCGCGCAGGCGCTCGACGCGCTTCGCGAGAGCATCCCGCGAGAGCCCGAGATGCGACGCCGCCTCGACGTAGCCGTAGCCCTCGACGAGGCAGAGGTGGATGATGCGCTGATCCACGCCGCTCAGGCGGCCCACCTCCCGGCGCACCCAGGTGAGCTCCTCGAGACGCTCCTGCCGCAGCCGATCCCCCGGCAGCACGCTCTCGTCGAACGGCACGGCGTCCCGACGGGCGCGCAGCACGTTGCGGGCCACGTTGCGGCACGTGACGAGCAGCCACGGGAGCGCCGAGGCGTCGACGATCCGCAGGGCCGCGAGCTTGCGCCAGGCGACGACGAACACCTCCTGCACGACCTCCTCCGCGTCGCGGTCGTCGCGCAGGATGCCCCACGCGTAGCCGTGCACGGCGGCGGCGTGGCGGTCGAAGAGCGCCCGGAACGCACCGCGGTCGGAACGCGTCGCGCGCTCCACCAGCTCGGTGTCGCTCAGACGGTCGTACACGGGGCTCCTCGGGCGTCGGGTGGCTCTCACTCACATCATGTGCGGTGCGCGGTGGATCGTGACATCGTGTGGTCATGGCCGACGACCTGCCCGTGTACTCCGTGGACGATCTCGAGCGCGAGGAGGGACTCGATCTGGAGAACTTCGACAACGACGACGCCGTCGACCTCGGGCTCGCCGCCGTCGAGGTGATCGACGAGCGCGGCCTGAATCTGGCCGTGCGGATCGTGCTGCGCGACGACATCGTCTTCCAGGCGAAGCTCGGCACGTCGGGGGCGCGCAACGACTCCTGGCTCGAGGGCAAGCATGCCGTCGTGATGCGCTACGGCGAGGCCTCGCTCCTCGTGCGGCGCCGCCACGAGGCCGCCGGCACCCCGTTCGAGGAGCTGCCCGACGTCGACCACGACGCCTTCAAGGCGCACGGCGGCTCGATCCCGCTCCGCGTGAACGGCGAGGTGGTCGGGTCGATCACGACCTCGGGCGAGCCCGACGTCGTCGACCACGCGACCTCGGCCGAGGCCCTCCGTCGCTACCTCTCCCGCTGACGCGGGTCGAGTGCCGCGCGCAGCGCGGTGTCTCGAAACCCAGGTACCTCAGACGTCAGTGTCTCGGTACGCCTGCCGCGGCGCGGCGCGCTCCTCGACCCGCGCGCGGGGCTGCGCGTCGTGCGCGATTTGACGGCGGCGCGCGCGGTCTGCCAGTGTTCCGCGAGAGGCATGCGCCCGGTCGACCGGGGGCTGATCGGCGGGCGCCACCCACTCCTCACCCTGCGTCGAGAACACCGTTGTTCCCATGACACCGCAGGAGTGACTCCCGAATGACCACCATCGGCATCGTCGCCGAGCGCCCGGGCGAGACCCGGGTCGCCGCGACGCCGGACACCGTCGCGAAGCTCCGCGGCCTCGGCTACGAGGTCGTCGTCGAGAAGGGCGCCGGCGAGAAGTCGTCGTTCCCCGACGCGGGCTACGCCGAGCAGGGCGCCGCGCTCGTGACCCGGAAGGCCGCGTGGTCGTCGGCGATCGTCCTCAAGGTCGCCGCCCCGACCGACGACGAGATCGCACTCCTGAGGAAGGGCGCCACGCTCGTCGCGCTGCTGAGCCCGTCGCTGCGGCCCGAGCTGCTCGAGAGCCTGCGCGCCCAGGGCGTCACCGCGCTCGCGATGGATGCCGTGCCGCGCATCTCGCGCGCCCAGTCGCTCGACGTGCTGAGCTCGATGGCGAACATCTCCGGCTACCGCGCCGTCGTCGAGGCGGCGAACGAGTTCGGCCGCTTCTTCACGGGGCAGATCACCGCCGCGGGCAAGGTGCCGCCCGCGAAGGTGCTCGTCGCGGGCGTCGGCGTCGCGGGTCTCGCGGCGATCGGCACGGCCGCGAGCCTCGGCGCGATCGTGCGGGCCACCGACCCGCGCCCCGAGGTCGCCGACCAGGTGAAGAGCGTCGGCGGCGAGTACCTCGCGGTCGAGGTCGGGGAGCAGATGGTCTCGACCGACGGCTACGCGAAGGCGACGAGCGAGGCGTACGACCGGCGCGCCGCGGAGATCTACTCCGAGCAGGCCGCGGACGTCGACATCGTCATCACGACGGCCGCGATCCCGGGCCGCGCCGCGCCGCGCCTGCTGACGGCGGCGGATGTCGCGAGCATGAAGCCCGGCAGCGTCATCGTCGACCTCGCCGCGGGGTCGGGCGGCAACGTCGAGGGCTCGGTCGCCGGTCAGCGGGTCGTGACCGCGAACGGCGTCGTCATCCTCGGCTACACCGACCTCGCGGGCCGCCTCCCCGGCCAGGCCTCGCAGCTCTACTCGACGAACGTGCTCAACCTGCTGAAGCTGCTCACGCCCGGCAAGGACGGCGCGCTCACCCTTGACCTCGAGGACGTCGTGCAGCGCTCCATCACGGTGACGCGCGACGGCGAGACCACCTGGCCGCCGCCTCCCGTGACGGTCTCGGCCGCCCCGGCCGCGGCATCCACCCCCGCGCCGGCGACCGTCGCACCGAAGAAGGAGCCCCGACCGGGCCTGCGCGCCGCGCTCGTGCTGGTCGGCATCGCCGCGCTCTTCGCGGTCTGCGCGTTCGCGCCACCCCCGTTGCCGCAGCACTTCCTCGTGCTGACCCTGTCCGTCGTCGTCGGCTTCTACGTGATCGGCCACGTCGCGCACGCGCTGCACACGCCGCTCATGAGCGTCACGAACGCGATCTCGGGCATCATCGTCGTCGGCGCGCTCGTGCAGCTCGTGAGCCCGTCGCTGCTCGTGCAGGTGCTCGCCGCCCTCGCGGTGCTGCTCGCGAGCATCAACATCTTCGGCGGATTCGCCGTCACGCGGCGCATGCTCGCGATGTTCTCCTCGGCCAGCACTGCCGCGCAGGGTGCGGCCCCGAAGGAGGCGGCCAAGTGAACGCCGACACCCTCGCCTTCGCGACCCAGGCCGCCACGGCCGCGTACATCGTCGCCGCGTTGCTGTTCATCCTGAGCCTCGCCGGACTCTCGAAGCAGCAGACCGCCCGCCGCGGCAACCGCTTCGGCATCGCGGGCATGGTGCTCGCCCTCCTCGCGACGGGCGTGCTCGTCGTGCTCGGGCTGCTGGAGCAGGACAACGGCCTGCTCGGGCTCGCGATGCTCGGCGGCGCCCTCGTCGTCGGTGCCGCGATCGGGCTCTGGCGCGCGGCGCGGGTCGAGATGACCGGGATGCCGCAGCTCATCGCGCTCTTCCACAGCTTCGTGGGGCTCGCGGCCGTGCTCGTCGGCTGGAACGGCGCGCTCGGCGACGCCCACGTCGCGCCCGAGCTGGAGGGCATCCACTCGGCCGAGGTCGCGATCGGCATCTTCATCGGCGCCGTGACCTTCACCGGCTCGGTCGTCGCCTACCTCAAGCTCGCCGCGCGCATCTCGTCGAAGCCGCTCGTGCTGCCCGGCAAGAACGCGCTCAACCTCGGCGCGCTCGTCGTGTTCGCGGGCCTCACGGTCTGGTACGTGATCGCGCCCGGGCTGCCGCTGCTCATCGCGCTCACCGTGCTCGCGCTGCTGCTCGGCCTGCACCTCGTCGCCTCGATCGGCGGCGGCGACATGCCCGTCGTCGTCTCGATGCTCAACAGCTACTCGGGCTGGGCGGCCGCCGCGGCGGGCTTCCTGCTGAGCAACGACCTGCTCATCGTCACGGGTGCGCTCGTCGGCTCCTCGGGTGCGTACCTCAGCTACATCATGTGCAAGGCGATGAACCGGTCGTTCCTCTCGGTCATCGCCGGCGGGTTCGGCATCGAGGCGCCGAAGTCGGGCGACGAGGAGACCGGCGAGCATCGCGAGATCGACGCGCGCGGCGCGGCCGAGCTGCTGAAGAACGCGACGAGCGTCGTCATCACCCCGGGCTACGGGATGGCGGTGGCCCAGGCGCAGTACCCCGTCGCCGACATGGTCGCGAAGCTGCGCGCCCGCGGCATCGAGGTGCGCTTCGGCATCCATCCCGTCGCCGGCCGCCTGCCGGGGCACATGAACGTGCTGCTCGCCGAGGCGAAGGTGCCGTACGACATCGTGCTCGAGATGGACGAGATCAACGACGAGCTGCACGAGACGTCGGTCGTGCTCGTGATCGGCGCCAACGACACCGTCAACCCGGCCGCGGCGGAGGATCCGTCGAGCCCGATCGCGGGCATGCCCGTGCTGCGGGTGTGGGAGGCCGAGAACGTCATCGTGTTCAAGCGCTCGATGGCCTCGGGCTACGCGGGCGTCGCGAACCCGCTGTTCTGGCGGGAGAACACGCAGATGCTGTTCGGCGACGCCAAGGAGCGCGTCGAGGACATCGTCAAGGAGCTCTGAGCGCCCGGGTTCAGGCGCGGCGGCGGCGCCGCGCCTGAAC
>JAEWKY010000276.1 GCA_023457615.1 Actinomycetes bacterium
CGGCGGCACCGGGTCGTTCAGTCGGCCGGGGTCCAGCGCGACGGGTCGGGCCAGGGGTACGCCGTGAAGTCGATGCCGTCGACCTTCGACGAGCCGAAGAGCACCGTCTGGATGCTCGCGACCGGCACGAGGAAGGCGTTCTCGACCATGTAGCGCTCCGAGTCCTCGGCGGCCGCGATGCCCTCGGGGCTGTCGACGTCGAACGCGCGCTGCGCCGTCGCCAGCTCGTTCGCCTTCGCGTCGTCGAAGCCGAGGTAGTTGTAGACCGCCGGGTTGGTGACGAGCTGCTGCGTGTCGGTGAGCTGCACCGAGTAGTTGAACTGCAGCGTCGTGGCCGGGATGGTCAGACCGAACAGCTCGTTCACGTAGTCGGCGAAGGCCGTGTAGCTCTTGACCTCCATCGTCACGCCGATCTCGGCGAACTGCGCGGCCATCGCCTGCGGCAGCAGGTCGGAGCCGTCGAAGCCGGGCTGCTCGGCGACCGTGAAGCTGAAGCCGTCGGGGTAGCCGGCCTCGGCCAGCAGCTCCTTCGCCTTGTCGGGGTCGTACGGGTAGACCTCCTCGAGCTCCGGCAGGTAGCCGCCGATGCCCTCGGGCACGAACTGCGCGGTCGGGATGCCGAACTCGCCGTAGATCGACTCGGTGATCGCCTCGCGGTCGATCGCGTAGTTGAGCGCCTGGCGGACGCGCACGTCGCTCAGCGCCGGCACGATCGTGCCGTCGATGTCGGCGAGGTAGATGCCGACCATGCCGGACGGCGCCGTGTACACCTCGAACCCGGCGTCGGCCGCCGCGCCGGCGGTCGTCGACGAGCCCTGCGCGACATCCACCTGGCCCGAGCGCAGTGCCGACAGCACCGAGTTGGGGTCGGTGAAGACCTGCAGGACGACGGTCTCCCAGTGCTGCTCGTCCGGGTTCCAGTAGTTCGGGTTCTTCACGAACGTGTAGGTCGAGTTCGTGATCGTCGCCGCGGGGTCGAGCATGTAGGGGCCCGCGCCGTGCGTCTCGGTGCCGAGCGCCTCGATGTCGTCCATGCCGGTCGGCGAGACGATGGCCCCCGCGTTGCCGCCCTGGTCGAAGCCGTAGGGCAGCATGGGGTCGGGCGTGCTGAGCGTGAGCGTCACCTCGAGCGGCCCGGTGGCCTCGATCGTCGTGACGTTCGCGAGCCAGGCCGCGAACGTGCCGTTCGCCTTGTAGTGCTCGAGCCACGCCACGACGGCCTCGGCGGTGAGCTCGTCGCCGTCGCTGAACTGCACGCCCTCGCGCAGCTGCATCGTGAACGTCAGGCGGTCGTCGGAGTACGCCCACTCGGTCGCGAGACCCGGCTCGGCGGTGCCGTCGACGCCGCGCTTGATGAGCGGCTCGTAGGCGAGGTTCATGTACCAGATGAGCGGCACGCCGTTGCCGGCGGTCGTCGGGTCCATGCTGATGGGCGGGGTGGTGATCGCGACGTTGAGGGTGTCGGAGGCGCCGTCGCCGGTGCCCCCCGTCCCTCCCGTGCAGGCCGACAGCACGAGGGCTGCAGCCGTGGCGGCGGCGAGCGCGATCGCGCGCACTCCCCGCTTCGTTGCGGTGGCGGACATGCGTTACCTCTCTCTACTCTCTCGATGCCTCGGTGCATCGACGATGACGGCGAGCGCCTCGCGCGCACCGAGCTCTCGGATCGCGCGGGCGGCCCGCGCGAAGGATTCGGCGAAGACGGGGTCGCCGGCGAGGTCGCCGAACAGCCGCTCGTCGTCGAGGAAGGCGGCCGGGTCGGCCGCGGCGCGGGCGACGGCGCTCGCGACGGCGGGTGCCTGACGGTCGGTCACCTCGATCGGGCGGCCGTCGGCATCCCGGAACGCCGCGAACTCCGCCCAGCTCGCGACGACCGCGGCCGCGAGGTCGACGCCCCCGCCCGCGGCGATCCTGTCGCGCACGACGGGCAGCACGAACTTCGCGATGCGGTCGGAGGCGTCGGTCGCGAGCCGCAGCAGCGTGTCGCGCACGTAGGGGTTCGCGAAGCGGTCGATGAGACCGGCCTCGTACTCGGCGAGATCGACTCCGGGCACGGCACCGAGCGTCGGCTCGGCCTCCTCGCGCATGAAGCGCTCGAGCAGCCGCACGAGCAGCGGGTCGGTGGCGGCCTCGTGCGCGAACGTGTGGCCGAGCAGCACGCCGAAGTACGCGATCGCCTGGTGGCTCGCGTTGAGCAGCCGGAGCTTCATCTTCTCGTAGGGCACGACGTCGTCGACGAGCTGCACGCCGACGAGCTCGTACGGCGGGCGGCCCGCCGGGAACGCGTCCTCGAGCACCCACTGCGTGAAGCCCTCCGACACGACGGGCCACGCGTCGTCGACGCCGAACGTCGAGCTCACGAAGGCGAGCTCGTCGGGGCCGGTCACGGGGGTGATGCGGTCGACCATGCTGCTCGGGAACGACATCTCCGCCGCCATCCACGCGGCGAGGTCGGCGTCCTTCGCCCGCGCGAAGGCGAGGAGGCTCGCCCGGGCGACGTGACCGTTGCCCTGGAGGTTGTCGCAGGACATGACCGTGAAGGGCGCGAGGCCACGCTCGCGCCGCCGGCGGACGCCCTCGACGACGAGCCCGAAGACCGTCGCGGGCACGGCGCCCGGCGCGAGGTCGGCCGCGACCGCGGGCGAGGAGAGGTCGAACTCCCCGGTCGCCTCGTCGGTGTTGTAGCCGCCCTCGGTGATCGTGAGCGACACGATGCGCACGGCCGGATCGGCGAGCTTCTCGAGCACCGCCTCGACGTCGTCGGGGGCGTGCAGGAAGTCGACGATCGAGGCGATCGACCGCGCGACCACCTCGCCGTCGGGGTGGCGCTCGACGAGCGTGTAGCGCATCCCCTGGCCGCGCAGCGCGTCGCGCATGCGGGCGTCGCCGGGCAGCACGCCCACGCCGCAGATCGCGAAGTCGAGCGCCTCGCCGCTCGCGAAGAGCTTGTCGAGGTAGAGCGCCTGGTGCGAGCGGTGGAAGTTGCCGACCCCGAAGTGCACGATGCCGACGGTGAGCGCCGACGGGTCGTAGCCCGGCTGCGCGACGACCGGCGGCGCGACGGCGGTCACTCGACGCTCGCCATCGTCGAGAGCGGCTGCAGCGAGGTGCCGCGCTGCGCCTGCCAGAAGTCGAGTCGCGCGCCGAGATGGTCGTGCGCGACGTGCGGGCGCCGATCCATCACCATCGTCGCCGGGGCGTCGACGTCGTAGGCGGGCCAGTCGCCGAGCGCGCTGCCCGCCAGGTCGCCCGTCGCGACGAACTGCGCGAGGGTCGCGCTCACGGCGGCGCCGAGCGCGATCGTCTCGGGATCGGTGCGCGCCTCCTCCCCGAGCAGGGCCGGGATGCCGGGAGCGTCGAGGTTGCCCATGAAGAACGGCAGGTCGACGAGGTGCGCGGCGCCGACGCCGGGCACGCGCGACTCCCAGGCGAACTCGAAGTGGAACGTGCGGCCGCCCGAGGCGGCGTGCGCCCGCGCGATCGTGCGCACGGGCTCGGCCCAACCGTGCTCGGTCACGACGAGGTGCTCGAGCGCGGCGGCGTCGAGGCCGTCGGCCTCGGCGAGCGCACGGTAGGTCGCGATCGCCTCGTCGCGGGCCTCCCCCGCCGGCAGCAGGTCGCCGACGACCCGGTCGAGCGGACGCGTCGGCGGCGCCCAGCCGGTGACGCTGAAGAGGTTGTCCTCCTGGCGCGTCGAGCCGACGAGGAGGTCGACGTCGCGGGCGATGCCGTCGCGCAGCGCGCCGAGCGGGTCGGCGACGAGCAGCACGTCGTCGGTCACGAGCGGGAAGGTGCGCACCCGGATGCCGAACTCGCGCTGCGCCGCGAGGAGCCGCAGGGTCGAGGTCGCGCGCAGCCGGGCGAGCACGTCGTCGCCCGCGGGGTCGATGTGCAGGCGCTCGAGCACCGTGGCGGTCGCGAGGCGGGCGGCCTCGACCGGGATGAAGGCATCCGCGTGGCCGCTCTCGACGACCGCGCGGCGGAACAGGCCGCGCGCATCCGGAGCCGCGAGCAGGGCGAGCACCGACATCGCGCCGGCCGACTCGCCGCCGACCGTGACGTTGTCCGGGTCACCGCCGAAGGCCGCGATGTTGTCGCGCACCCAGCGCAGCGCCTCGAGCTGGTCGCGCACGCCGAAGTTCGCGAGCTGCGGGTCGAGGTCGCCGAGGTAGAGGCCGCCGAGCAGCCCGAGGCGGTAGTTGATCGTCACGACGACGAGCCCGTGCTCGCGCGCGTGCCGGGCGCCGTCGATCCACGGGCCCGTGCCGGAGCCGTAGAGGAACGCCCCGCCGTGGATGTAGACGTACACCGGGGCGCTGCCCGCGGGGTCGGCGGTCCAGACGTTGAGGTTCAGGCAGTCCTCGGAGGTGACGATCCCGGGAGCGTAGAAGTTGTTCTCGGTGCCGGGGAGCGCCTCGGGGAGCGGGTCGATGTCCTGCAGCGAGATCGCTCCGAGGCGCGTCGCGTCGAGATCGTCGACGCGGGCGGCCGGCTGCGGCGGGGCGAACCGCAGCTCGCCGACGGGCGGGGCCGCGTAGGGGATGCCGCGGAACACATGCACCCCCTGCTCGAGGATGCCGTGCACGGTTCCGCAGGGGGCCGTCACATCGGACGCGTGGCGCATGTCGTGAATCTCCATCGATTCGCACCGCGCGGGTCCGCGGAACGAGTGGACCCAGGCAAACACGCGCCCGATCGGTCTACCGAGTGGAATCCGGGCGACGGGTTGACCGGTTGGCGACCGGTTGCGCGGCGCGGCTCAGACGCGCAGGAGGGGCACGCCGGTCGTCGCGAAGCGCCCGGCCATCGAGGCCGAGAGCTCGTGGCCGGTGACGAGCAGCTCGAAGTCGGTGACCTCCGCGAACTTCACGAACGTCGCCGTGCCGAACTTGTGGTGGGCGCCGATGAAGATGCGCCGGCTCGACGCGTGCGCGGCGGCGGCCTTCACGGCGGCGACCGCGGGATCGGGGGTCGTCATGCCGCGTTCGACGGTGACGCCGTTCGCGCCGAGGATCGCGAGGTCGATCGTGAGCCGGGACAGCATCTCGGCGGGCCAGTGGTCCGCGACCCCGAGCGTGTTGCCGCGCACGCGTCCGCCCAGGATGACGCACTGGATGTTGGAGCGCGGCGCCACGAGCATCGCGATGGGCAGGCTCGGGGTGACGATCGTGAGCGGACGGTCGAGCGGCAGACGCTGCGCGACGAGCTGCGTCTGGTAGCCCTCGTCGATGTAGATCGTCTGGGCCTCGCCGAGCCGCGGGATGACGGCCGCCGCGATGCGCTGCTTCTGCTCGGGGTTGATGTTCGCGCGCACCTCGAGGGCGCTCTCGAACGCGCCGCTCTCGACCGGGTAGGCGACGCCGTAGCCGCGCCGCACGAGCCCCTGCGTCTCGAGTGCGCGCAGGTCGCGGCGCACGGTCTCCGCGGAGACCCCGAGCAGGTCGGGCATGCCGACGACATCCACGCGTCCCCGGGTGCGGATCAGGGTCAGCAGCTCCGCGCGGCGCGAGTTGCTGTCACGCCCGCCGGGAGGAAGATCGGTCATACCGTGAGCATATTCGCCGCACGGTTGACCGTTTGGTGACCGTTTTCCGGAGCGGAGTCAGAGTTCGGCGGTCCACGGCGGGTTCGCCCCGGGCCGGGAGACGGTGATCGCGGCGCAGCGTGCCGCGAAGGCGAGGCTCGCGGCGGGGTCGTCGAAGCCGTTCCGCAGCAGGTCGGCGAGCAGCCCCGCCATGAACGAGTCGCCCGCGCCGATCGTGTCGGCGACGGTCACCGGGGGCACGTCCACGTGCAGTGCGCCGGCCGCCGTGAGCGCGTCGGCGCCCCCTCCTCCGCGGGTGACGACGACGAGCCGCGGGCCGAGCGCGCGCCAACGCTCGAGCACGGTCGTGATCGCGTCGCCCGGGTAGAGCCACGCGACGTCCTCGTCGCTCGCCTTGACGACCTGCGCGAGGCCCACGAGCCGCTCGACGCGCTCCCGGGCCACCTCGGCGGGCGGCAGGAGGGCGGGGCGGATGTTGGGGTCGAACGACACGAGGCCCGCGGCGGCGGCGAGGGCGGCCTCGACGACCGTGGCCCCGGGCTCGAGCGCCGCGCCGATCGACCCCGTGTGCACGAGGTCGAACCCGGCCGGGTCGACGGGCGCGGGCTCCCAGGCGATGCGGAAGTCGTAGGTCGCGGCGCCGTCCGCCCCGATCGTCGCCACGGCGACCGAGGTCGGGTCCGTGCCCACCGTCGTGGCCGTCACGGCGACGTCGCTCGCGGCCAGGTGCTCGGCGATCGCGAGCCCGTGCGCGTCGGCGCCGAACGACGAGTGCAGCGTGGCCGGGATGCCGAGCCGCGCGAGCCCGACCGCCACGTTGAGCGGGCTGCCGCCGGGATGCGCGACGGGGGCGTCCGCACCGCGGCGGACGACGTCGACGAGGGCTTCGCCGATCACGAGAGCTGAGGTCACTCGGTCACCCTAGGACGGCATCCCGCGAGGGTTCGACTCCCGCGACCTGACCGTTTCGGCGACGGCTCCGCGGCCGCATCACCCCTCGATTCGTGCCGTATGGCGGCGAACCGCGCCGCGAACCGCCACGCGGCACGAATCGCGGGGGTCGCGGTCACCGGTGCCGGAAGTCGGGCTCGCGCTTCTCGAGGAAGGCGTTCATCCCCTCGGTCTGGTCGTCGAGGCCGAACCCGGCCTGGAACGCCTGCCGCTCGACGAGCAGCCCCTGCGTGAGCGTCGTCTCGAACGCCGCGAGCACGGCCGCCTTCGCCGAGTAGGCCACGGGGAGGGAGCGCCCGGCGATGACCGCGGCGACCTCGAGCGCGGTGTCGTCGACGGCGTCGTCGGCCACGACCCGGGACACGAGGCCGCTCGCCTCCGCCTCCCGGGCGTCCATCACGCGGCCCGTGAGGATGAGGTCCATCGCCTTCGCCTTGCCGACGGCCCGGGTGAGGCGCTGCGTGCCGCCCATGCCCGGGATGACGCCGAGCGTGATCTCGGGCTGCCCGAACTTCGCGCCCTCGCCCGCGACGATGAGGTCGCACATCATGGCGAGCTCGCAGCCGCCGCCGAGGGCGTACCCGCGCACGGCCGCGATGACGGGGGTGCGCACGCGGGTGAACGCGTCCCAGCCGTTGAGCAGCCCCTCGACGAGGGCGCGGCGGGCGTCGTAGCCGGACATCTCGCGGATGTCGGCACCGGCCGCGAAGGCGCGCTCCGAGCCGGCGATCACGATCGCGCCGATGCCCTCGTCGGCGTCGAAGCCCTGCACGACCTCGAGCAGCTCGGTGAGCACCTCGGAGTTCAGCGCGTTGAGCGCCTTCGGACGGTTCAGCGTGATGAGTCCGACCCGGCCGCGGGTCTCGACGAGCAGCGTCTCCATCAGGCCACCTTCGCACCCTGGGCGCGGATGTCGTCGATGATCGCCGAGAAGTCCTTCCCGCCGCCCTCGCCCTCGGCGAACCGGCGGTAGATCGCCTCGGCCGCCGACCCGAGCTCGGCCGCGACGCCCGTGGACGCGATCGCCGTCGCCGCGAGGCCGAGGTCCTTCGCCATGAGCGCGCCCGCGAACCCGGGCGCGTAGTCGCGGTTGGCCGGGCTCGCCGGCACCGGACCGGGCACGGGGCAGTTCGTCGTGAGCGCCCAGCACTGCCCCGACGACGTCGACGCGACCTCGTAGAGCGCGTCATGCTCGAGTCCGAGCGCCTCGCCGAGCACGAAGGCCTCGGACACCGCGATCATGCTCACCGCGAGGATCATGTTGTTGCACACCTTCGCGGCCTGCCCGAGCCCGGCGCCACCGCAGTGCACGACCTTCGCGCCCATCGCGTCGAGCAGCTCGCGGGCCGCGGCGACATCCGCCTGCGCTCCCCCGACCATGAAGGTGAGCGTGCCGGCCGCCGCGCCGCCGACGCCGCCCGAGACCGGGGCGTCGAGCGCCCGATGCCCGGCCGCCTCGGCGAGCGCGTGCGCGGAGCGGGAGTCCTCGACCGAGATCGTCGAGGAGTCGACGAACAGCGTGCCGGGACGCGCGTGCGGCAGCAGCCGCGCGTAGACGTCGAGCACGAAGCGTCCCGCCGGCAGCATCGTCACGACGACGTCGGCCTGCCCGGCGAGCTGCTCCGGGGCGAGGCCGATCGACACCCCGGTCTCGGCGGCGGTCGCCGCGTTGGCGGCGTCGGGATCGTAGCCGAGCACCGTGTGCCCGGCCTTCACGAGGTTCGCGGCCATGGGTCCGCCCATGTGGCCGAGGCCGAAGAACGCGACGGTGGTCATGACGCCTTCCCTTCGAAGGTGAGGTCGCGCGCGAGCGGCGCGAGGAACGAGTGGATGTCGGCCGCCGCCGGCGCCCAGTGCGGCGTGCGGTCCTTGTCGACGAGCTGCGCGCGCACGCCCTCGGCGAAGTCGGGGAACTCGGCGAGCCGCACGGCGGCGCGCAACTCGGTCACGAGGGCGTCTTCGAGGCTCGGTGCGGCTGCGGCGGAACGCAGCGCCGCGATCGTGACGGCCGACGCCGTCGGCGACTTCGACCGGATGCCGGCCGCGGCCTCGCGGGCCTCGTCGTCGCCGGCGTCGAGGCGGGCGAGCATCGCGTCGAGGTCGTCGCCCGCGAGCGACCCGTCGATCCACTCCCGGGCGTCGAGCAGCCCCGACGGCGGGACGGGCGTCGCGAAGCCGCCGAGCACCTCGTCGGGCGACGAGTCGCGCAGGGCGATCGCGAGCGGCTCGAGGTCGCCGCTCTCGACGTGCACGTCGGCGAGTCCGAGCTCGATCGCCTCGGGCCCGCTCAGGAAGCGCCCGGTGAGCGCCGCGAACGTGCCGAGCTCGCCGGGGGCGCGGGCGAGCAGCCAGGTCGCCCCGACGTCGGGCAGGAAGCCGATGCCCGTCTCGGGCAGCCCGACCTTGCTGCGCTCGGTCACGACGCGGTGCGACGCGTGGCAGGCGAGGCCGACCCCGCCGCCGAGCACGAGGCCGTCCATCAGCACGACGACGGGCTTCGGGTAACGGCCGATCGTCGCGTTGAGCCGATACTCTGCGCGCCAGAAGGCGTCGGCCTCCGCGGCCGCCCCGCTGCGGGCGAGCGCGACGACGTCGCCCCCCGCGCAGAACCCGCGCTCCCCCGCGCCGTCGAGCAGCACGGCCTCGACCGCGTCGTCGTCGCGCCAGGAGGCGAGGGCGGCGGCGATCATCCCGACCATCTCGGCGGTGAGCGCGTTGATCGCCGCGGGTCGGTGGAGGGTGATCCGCCCGAGCCGTCCCTCGACGCGCACGAGCACCGGGACGTCGGCGGTCACCGGCGCTCCCCGAGCAGGTGGCGGCCGACGATGAGCCGCATGATCTCGTTCGTGCCCTCGAGGATCTGATGCACGCGCAGGTCGCGCACGACCCGCTCGATCCCGTACTCGTGCAGGTAGCCGTAGCCGCCGTGCAGCTGGAGGGCGTCGTTGGCGACGTCGAAGGCGACATCGGTGGCGAACCGCTTCGCCATCGCGCAGCGCGCGGCGACGTCGTCGTCGTTCCGGTCGAGCGCCTCGGCGGCGGCCCGCACGAGACCGCGCGCCGCCTGCAGGCTCGTCTCCATGTCGGCGATGCGGAACGTCACCGACTGCAGGTCGGCGAGCCGGGAGCCGAACGCGACGCGGTCCTTCACGTACTCGACGGTACGCTCCAGGGCCCACTGGGCTCCCCCGAGGGAGCACGAGGCGATGTTGAGCCGGCCACCGTTGAGCGCCTTCATCGCGATCGCGAAGCCCGTGCCCTCCTCCCCCATGCGGTGCGCGGCGGGGATGCGCACGCCATCCAGGACGACCTGCCGCGTCGGCTGCGCGTTCCAGCCCATCTTCTTCTCGAGCGGCCCGCACGACAGCCCGGGGGCGTCGGCGGGCACGACGAACGACGTGATGCCCTTCGGCCCCGGGCCGCCCGTGCGGGCCATGACGACGTAGACCGCCGCCGCGCCCGCACCCGAGATGAACTGCTTGACGCCCGTGAGCACGTAGTCGTCGCCGTCGCGCACCGCCGAGGTGCGCAGGGCCGCGGCGTCGCTGCCGGCCTCGGGCTCGGTGAGGCAGTACGACGCGACCTCCCGCATCGCGGCGAGGCGCGGCACCCACTCGGCCCGCACGTCCGGCGAGGCGAAGGAGTCGATCATCCACACCGCCATGTTGTGGATGGAGATGTACGCCGCGACGGCCGTGTCGCCGCGCGCGAGCTCCTCGAACACGAGGGCGGTGCTCACCCGGTCCAGGCCCGAGCCGCCGAGCTCCTCGGAGGTGTAGATCGAGCCGAGCCCGAGCTCGCCGGCCTGCGCGAGGGCGTCGAGCGGGAAGGTGTGGCTCGCGTCCCACTCGTTGGCGTTCGGGGCGAGCACACCTTCCGCGAACTCGCGCACCGAGTCGGCGATGGCGAGCTGGTCGTCGGTGAGGCTCGTGGGCGGGAACGACATCGGCGTCTCCTAACTCATCGTCGGGATCACGAAGGAGGCGCCCTCCTTGATGCCCGAGGGCCACCGCGAGGTGACCGTCTTGGTCTTCGTGTAGAACCGGAACGCGTCGGGTCCGTGCTGGTTGAGGTCGCCGAAGCCCGACTTCTTCCAACCGCCGAACGTGTGGTACGCGATGGGCACGGGGATCGGCACGTTGACACCGACCATGCCGACGTTCACGCGCTCGCTGAAGTCGCGGGCCGCGTCGCCGTCGCGCGTGAAGATCGAGACGCCGTTGCCGTACTCGTGCTCCGACGGCAGCCGCACGGCCTCCTCGTAGGTGTCGGCGCGCACGAGGATGAGCACGGGGCCGAAGACCTCCTCGCGGTAGATCGTCATGTCGGTCGTGACGTGGTCGAAGAGGGTGGGGCCGAGGTAGAACCCGTCCTCGCGGCCCTCGACGACGTGGCCGCGGCCATCGGCCAGCAGGGTCGCGCCCTCGTCGACGCCGGTCTGGATCAGGGAGGACACGCGAGACACGGCGTCACGCGTCACGAGCGGTCCATAGTCGGCCTCGGGGTCGAGCGCCGGCCCGATGCGGAGGGCCTTCACCCGCTCGGCGAGCTTCGCCGCGAGGGCATCCGCCGTCTCCTTCCCGACCGGCACGGCGACCGAGATCGCCATGCAGCGCTCGCCCGCCGAGCCGTAGCCGGCGCCGATGAGGGCGTCGGCGACCTGGTCGAGGTCGGCGTCGGGCATGACGATCATGTGGTTCTTCGCGCCGCCGAAGCACTGCGCGCGCTTGCCGTTCGCCGCGGCGGTCGAGTAGATGTACTGCGCGATCGGGGTCGAGCCGACGAAGCCGACCGCCCGCACGCGGTCGTCGTGCAGCAGCGCATCCACCGCCACCTTGTCGCCGTTCACGACGTTGAGCACCCCGGCCGGCAGCCCCGCCTCGAGGAACAGCTCGGCGAGGCGCAGCGGCACCGACGGGTCGCGCTCGCTCGGCTTGAGGAGGAACGAGTTGCCCGCGGCGAGCGCCGGCCCGGCCTTCCAGAGCGGGATCATCGCGGGGAAGTTGAACGGCGTGATGCCCGCGACCACTCCGAGCGGCTGCCGCATCGAGTAGACGTCGACACCGGTGCCGACGCTCGAGGAGTACTCCCCCTTCAGCAGGTGGGGGGCGCCGGCCGCGAACTCGACGACCTCGACGCCGCGCTGGATGTCGCCCTTGGCATCCTCGATCGTCTTGCCGTGCTCGCTCGAGAGCGTGCGCGCGAGGTTCGGGATGTCCTTCGCCACGAGCTCGAGGAACTTGAGCAGCACGCGCGCGCGGCGCTGCGGGTTGGTCGCGGCCCAGCCGACCTGCGCGGCCTCGGCGCTGTCGATCGCCGCCGTCACCTCGGCGGTCGTCGCGAGCGGCACGCGCGCCTGCACGGCGCCGGTCGACGGGTCGTAGACGTCGCCGAAGCGGCCGGACGTGCCGGCGACGTGCGCGCCGCCGACGAAATGGGAGAGTTCGCGGGTCATGGTCTTCTTTCGGGCTAACGGGTGACGGTGCCGGTGAGGGAGGCGAGCGGTCGCAGCAGGATCGGGCGCGCCGCGAGCACCGCGGCCGCCATCGCGACGAGCGTGGCCGCGAAGACGATGACCCCGAGCGGGGAGTCGTCGTCGCGCGCGGCGAAGATGTGGTTGAGGTTGCGCACGGCTCCGGTCGCGAGCACGAGCACGACGTGCACGATCGTGAAGAGCACGAAGTAGAGCATCACCGGGAAGTGCAGCTTCCTCGCGGGCTCGATGGGGATGCGCGCGAGCGGCCCCGAGGTCGGCCAGAGGGCGCTCATCCGCAGTCCGCTGAGGAACGCGAGCGGAGCGGCGACGAAGATCGTCGTGAAGTACGCGAGCAGCTGCAGGGCGTTGTAGGAGTTCCAGCCGTTCTCGGTCGGCCAGTCGAGCGACGCGTACTGCAGCGCCGCCGAGGCGGCGTGCGGCACGACCTCGAGGCTCGTCGGCACGAGTCGCGTCCAGTGCCCGGTCGCGAAGCTCAGGATGACGAACACGACCCCGCACACGATCCACGCCGCGTCGATCGTGTAGTGCAGCCAGAGGTCGAGGCTGATCCGCTTCGGCGGACGCCGGGTCTTCAGGAGCCCGGTGTTGCGACGGGTCCAGAACGCCGCGGGGCGACGGGTCGTGCGCACGGCCCATCCGCTCTTCACGAGGAGCACGAGGAAGAACGCGTTGAGCGCGTGCAGCACGGCGACCCAGCCCGGGATGCCCGCGGGGCTCGCGAGGGCGGGCGCGGTTCCGGGGTAGGCGGCGACGAAGCCCGCGACCGCGGGCACGCCGCGCAGCGCCTGGGCACCCAGCACGATCGCCACCGCGACGACGACGAGCACGGGGGCGATCCACAGCAGCTTGCGCCAGCGCGAGCCCGCGGCCGCGGCGGTCACCGCGACGCCCCGAGCTCGTCGAGCAGCTTCGGCACGAGCGTGAACGCGTCGCCCACGATGCCGTAGTCGGCGATGTCGAAGATGGGGGCGTCCGGATCGGTGTTGATCGCGACGATGGCGCGCGAGGTCTGCATGCCGGCGCGGTGCTGGATCGCGCCCGAGATGCCGAGGGCGAGGTAGACGTCGGGCTGCACCGAGACCCCGGTCTGCCCGACCTGGAGGCTCTGCGGCGCGAAGCCCGCATCCACCGCCGCGCGCGAGGCGCCCAGTCCCGCGCCGAGGGCGTCGGCGAGCCGCTCGGCGAGCGCGAAGCCCTGCGCGTCGCCG
>JAEWKY010000277.1 GCA_023457615.1 Actinomycetes bacterium
CCCTCGACCCGATGAGCCGGCCGGCGGGCACCCGCACGACCGACTCGGGCGCCGCGAGCGCGGGGTCGAGCTCGGGTGCGAGCAGCTCGGCGACGCGGCGGTCGAGCAGGCGGCCCGACGCTCCCGCCGCGGCCGGCGTCTCCCCCTCGCGCGCCCCCGAGGCGAGACGCAGGATGTCGGCGCGCAGCCCGTCGGTCAGCGCGTTGCCGAGGTACGCGAGCTGCACGTTCGCGTCCTGCCCCGCGACCTCGACCTCGAGCTTCGCGGCGCCGAAGATGCGGGCGAACAGCGGTCGGTTGATCGAGACGCCCTGGATGCGGTCGAGCCGGGCCTTGCGGTGGGTGCGGAAGAGCACGCCGCTGCGCACCTCGACGACCTCCGACGTGATGCGGAAGGTGTGCATCCGCCACGACACGTAGAAGAAGGCGATGATCACGAGCACGACGCCGAGCACCGCGGCGAGCGCGATGAGCAGGTAGCCCTCGTCGATGAGGTAGGTGACCGGGTCGCCGCCCTCGACGCAGATCGGGTCGTCCTCGTCGCAGAACAGCCCCGGCAGGAACCACTCGACGAGACGCTCGCGCAGGTTGGCGATGAGGATGCCGGCGATCGCCACGAGGGCGAGGCCGCCGCGCAGGAGCGGGGTCGCGGGATGCAGCCGGTGCCACTCGCCGTCGGCGAGCTGGGTGGCGCCGCCGCTCGGCAGCGGAGCCTCGGCGCCCGTCACCTCGGGGCCGGTCGCCTCGGGACCGAGCGTCTCGGGGCCGGGCTCGGGGGCGGTCACAGCCCCGCCCGGCGGCTCTCCGCGAGCTCGACGAGCCGGTCGCGCAGCGTCTCGGCCTCGGCTTCCGGCAGGCCCGGGATCGTGATGTGGCTCGCCGCGGCGGCGGTCACGAGCTTGAGCTCGGAGAGGCCGAACGCGCGCGCGATCGGTCCGCGGTTGATGTCGACGAGCTGCATGCGGCCGTACGGCACCGCGACGACCCGGAGGAACATGATGCCCTTGCGGAAGACGAGGTCGTCGTCGCGCAGGCGGTAGCCGAGGGCGCGCACGCGACGCGGGGTGAACGCCGCGACGAGCACGTGCAGCGCGAGCATGACGATCGGCAGCACGATGAGCCACGGGACGCCCGAGAAGAACCACGGCAGGCCGGAGCCGACCGTGAGCACGACGCCCGAGATCAGGATGCCGAGCAGGTCGACGGCGACGTACTTCGGCGAGACGCGCTGCCAGTCGCCCGGGATCGGGTCGATCGAGGCGCCGTTCGCGGGCGCACCGACGCCGTCCTGCGGGAGGGCGGCGTCCTGGGGCTCTCGAAGGGTCACGGCTCCACGCTACCCGGGGCGGGTTCGGGTTCGTCTCCGTCCTGAGACGGAGGCACGGTGCACAGGTACTCGCCGACGAGACCCGCGACGAGCAGCGCGACCGCGGCGCCGAGCACCGCGAGCGAACGCAGGAGGGCGTCGGTGTTGAGGCCGCCGCTGCGGGTCAGCAGCTCGACGAGCAGCCCGGCCCCGGCCCCCGCGAGAAGCGCCCCGGCAAGGCTCGACGCCTTCGCGAGCAGCACGACCCGCGTCGCGTGGAACGGGTCGATGCGCGTGCGCACGGCGCCGCGGGTGGCCTGCCGGATGGGCAGGGCGAGCGCGATGACGATGCCGCCGATGAACAGCAGGCTGAGCGCCATCGTGTACTCGGGCCGGAACTTGGGGAACCCCGCCGCGGCGAGCGCCACCTGGGCGAGGAACCCGCCGCCCGCACCGATCGCGGCGAGCACGACGAGGCTCGAGGCGCGCGTGCGCTTCATCGGTCCAGCTCGTCGAGGAGGTCGACGACCCGCCCGTGCCCGGGCAGCACGGCGTGGGGCGCCACCTCGGCCCACGGGCCCAGCACGAACGCCCGCTCGTGCGCGCGGGGATGCGGCAGCGTGAGGTCGTCGGTCGACGACGTCATCCCCGCGTAGTCGATGAGGTCGAGGTCGAGGGTGCGGTCGCCCCACCGGTCGACGCGCTCGCGACCGTGCTCGTCCTCGATCGCGTGGAGCAGCGCGAGCAGCGCGCGCGGGGGCAGGGTCGTGCGCACGAGCACGACGGCGTTGAGGAAGGCCGGCGCCTCCGGATGCTCGCCGTCGGGACGCAGCGCGATCGACTCGATCGGCGTCGAGATCGCCGTCACCTCGATCCCCTCGGCCTCGGCGAGCGCCCGCACCGCCGCCTGGAACGTCGCCGTGCGATCGCCGAGGTTGCTGCCGACCGCGACGACGGCATCCGCCTCGAGGCGCCGCAGCTGCGCGTTCACGGACGCGCCCGCACGATCGTGACGGCGACGTCGGCGAACGGCACCGGGATCGGCGCGGACGGCTTGTGCACCGTCACGACGACCTCGCGCGTCGCCGGGAACGAGAGGGCGACGTCGGCGATGCGCTCGGCGAGCGTCTCGATGAGGTCGACGGGATCGCGCTCGACCGCCGCGACGACCTGCTCCGCGAGCTCCCCGTAGTGCACGGTGCGCTCGAGCGCGTCGCCCTGCGCGGCGGGCCCGAGCGGCAGGCGCACGACGAGGTCGATCACGAACTCCTGGCCGTCGCGGCGCTCCGCGTCGAAGACTCCGTGGTGGCCGCGCGCCCGCACACCGGTGAGGCGGATCTCGTCGAGCCGCTCCGGCGACGTCACGAGAGCTCCAGCACCCGGCCGGCGACGTCGAGCGCGAGCCGCGTCGAGGGCACGTCGTGCACCCGTACCGCCCACGCCCCCTGGCGCGCGACGATCGCGCTGACGACGGCGGTCGGCAGATCGCGGTCGGTCACGGGTGCGTCTTCGGGCAGGAGCGCCCCGAGGAACCGCTTGCGCGAGGCGCCGACGAGGATGCCGTGACCGAGCGACGCGATCTCGTCGAGGTGGTTGAGCAGCGCCCAGTTGTGCTCGGCGTCCTTGCCGAAGCCGAGGCCCGGGTCGAGCACGATCCGCTCCGGCTGCACGCCGGCGACGACCAGCGCCGCCACGCGGGCCTTGAGCTCGGCGCGCACCTCGGCGACGACGTCGGTGAACGCGGGGGCGACATCCGCCCCGCCGCGCCAGTGCATGACCGAGAAGTGCACGTCGCCCTCGGCGACGACGCGCGCCATGCCGTCGTCGGCGAGGCCGCCGGACACGTCGTTGACGAGCCGCGCCCCGGCCTCGATCGCGGCGAGCGCGGTCGACGCGTTCATCGTGTCGATGCTCACCGATACGCCCTCCTGCGCGAGGGCGGCGACGACCGGGATCACCCGCGCCCGCTCGTCCTCGGGGTCGACCTTCGCGGCGCCCGGCCGCGTCGACTCGCCGCCCACGTCGACGATCGCGGCGCCCTCGTCGCGCAGCTCGATGCCGCGCTCGATCGCGGCGTCGGTGGCGTCCCAGCGACCGCCGTCGCTGAACGAGTCGGGCGTGACGTTGAGGATGCCCATGATGACCGTCACGCGGCGCCGCCGATCAGGATCATCGCCTCGGCGCGGGCGGCGGGCGACGAGAGCTCGCCCCGGCTCGCGATCGTGACCGTGCTCGACCGGGTCTGTCGGGCATCCCGCGCGGCGACGCAGTCGTGCTGGGCGTCGCGCACGACGAGCACGCCGCGGGGGGCGAGTCCCGCGTCGAGCGCATCGGCGATCTGCTCGCCGAGGCGCTCCTGCAGCTGCGGTCGCGCGGCGAGCGTCTCGACGACGGTGCCGAGCCGCCCGAGGCCGACGAGCTTGTCGCCCGGGAGGTAGCCGACGTGCGCGCGACCGCGGAAGGGCAGCAGATGGTGCTCGCACATCGAGCGGAACTCGAGGTCGCGCAGCAGCACGAGGTCGCCGCGCTCGCCGTCGCCGGCGGCGTCCTTGCCCTCGCGGAGGATCTCGACCGGGTCGACGCCGACGCCCGCGAAGTACTCCGCGTACGCCTCCGCGACCCGCGCCGGCGTGCGCTGCAGCCCCGGACGGGTCGGATCGTCGCCGATCGCCGCGAGGAGCTCGGCCACAGCGGCTTCGACGCGGCCGGAGTCGACGGTCATCGCGTGCGTCAGGCGGTGGCGATGCCCGGCGACTTGCGCGGGCGCGGGCTGCGGGTGGGCTTCGACGGGGTGGAGTCGACGCCGTTGTCGACGGCGTCCGGGTTCACCGGGGCCTTCGACGGCATCCCGACCGGCGGGCGGTCGCTCAGCGGACGCGACGTGCTCGAGAGCCACTGCGGGCGCTCGGGCAGCTTCTTCACGTCGGCGAAGATGGCGGCCAGTTGGTCGTGGTCGAGCGTCTCCTTCTCGAGGAGCTCGCGCGCGAGCGTGTCGAGCACGTCGCGGTTGTCGTTGAGCACCTGCCAGGCCTCGTCGTGCGCCTTCTCGATGAGGGCGCGCACCTCGAGGTCGACCTTCTCGGCGATGTCCTCCGAGTAGTCGCGCTGGTGGCCCATGTCGCGGCCGAGGAAGACCTCGCCCTGGGCCTGGCCGAGCTTCACGGCGCCGATGCCGGCCGACATCCCGTACTCGGTGACCATGCGGCGCGCGATGCTCGTCGCCTTCTCGATGTCGTTCGACGCGCCCGTCGTCGGGTCGTGGAAGACGATCTCCTCCGCGACGCGGCCGCCCATCGCGTAGGCGAGCTGGTCGAGCAGCTCGTTGCGCGTGACCGAGTACTTGTCCTCGAGCGGGAGCACCATCGTGTAGCCGAGGGCGCGACCGCGCGGGAGGATCGTCACCTTCGTGACCGGGTCGGTGTGGCGCATCGCCGCCGCCGCGAGCGCGTGACCGCCCTCGTGGTACGCGGTGATGAGCTTCTCCTTGTCCTTCATCACGCGCGAGCGGCGCTGCGGGCCGGCCATCACGCGGTCGACGGCCTCGTCGAGGGCGCGGTTGTCGATGAGCTGCGCGTTGCTGCGCGCCGTGAGGAGCGCGGCCTCGTTGAGCACGTTCGCGAGGTCGGCGCCCGTGAAGCCCGGCGTCTTGCGGGCGAGCACGGCGAGGTCGACGCCCTTCGCCATCGGCTTGCCCTTGGCGTGCACGCCGAGGATCTGCTCGCGGCCCTTGAGGTCGGGGGCGTCGACGCCGATCTGGCGGTCGAAGCGGCCCGGACGCAGGAGCGCGGGGTCGAGGATGTCGGGGCGGTTCGTCGCCGCGATGAGGATGACGTTCGTCTTCACGTCGAAGCCGTCCATCTCGACGAGCAGCTGGTTGAGGGTCTGCTCGCGCTCGTCGTGCCCGCCGCCCATCCCGGCGCCGCGGTGGCGGCCGACGGCGTCGATCTCGTCGACGAAGATGATGGCCGGCGAGTTCTGCTTCGCCTGCTCGAAGAGGTCGCGCACGCGGCTCGCGCCGACGCCGACGAACATCTCGACGAAGTCCGATCCGGAGATCGAGTAGAACGGCACGCCCGCCTCACCCGCGACCGCGCGCGCGAGCAGGGTCTTGCCCGTGCCGGGGGGGCCGTACAGCAGCACGCCCTTCGGGATGCGCGCGCCGACGGCCTGGAAGCGCGCCGGGTCCTTCAGGAAGTCCTTGATCTCGTGGAGCTCCTCGACGGCCTCCTCGGAGCCCGCGACGTCGGCGAAGGTGACCTGCGGCGTCTCCTTGCTCACGAGCTTCGCGCGCGACTTGCCGAACTGCATGACGCGGTTGCCGCCGTTCTGCATGCTCGACAGCAGGAACCAGATGATGACGCCGACGAGCAGGAACGGGAACAGGATGCTGAGCAGCCCGATGAACCAGTTGGTCTGGGGCACCTCGTCGTCGAACTTCGCCTCGCTGTCGGTGATCGCCGCGACGACCTCCGCGCCGCGCGGGGCGACGTAGTAGAACTGCACGCGCGTGCCGTAGTCGACGTCGTCGACCGTGTAGGCCTCGTCGAGCGTGAGGTCGACCCGCTGCTCGCCGTCGACGATCTTCACGTCGGTGACCGTGCCGCCCTTGAGCAGTCCGAGCCCCTGCTGCGTCGTGATCTCCTTGAGACCGCCGAGGCTGCCGATCAGCTGGAACGCGATGACGAGCACGATGATGCCCGCGAGGATCCAGATGAACGGTCCCCGGAGAATGCGCTTGAAGTCCATGAGGGCTTCAGGGTATCGCCCCATTACTGTGGGCCGCCCCGGTGTTCGCCCCGAGCGCACCGCACGCCCCCACCCCGCGAACCCGGTGCTCCGCCCCGCGAACCCTGCTTACCCGCCGCGAACCTTGTTACTCCGCCACCTCGCGCTTGCTCCGCCGTATTCACGCGGAGTAAGCGCAGATCAGCGGAGCAACTCGAACGGGCGTCACCAGATCGGCGGAGCAACTCGAGTGGCGGAGCAAACCCGGGCGGCGGAGCAGACGCGGGATTACGAGTAGACGTGAGGGGCGAGCACGCCGATCGAGCGCAGGTTGCGGTAGCGCTCCGCGTAGTCGAGGCCGTAGCCGACGACGAACGCGTTCGGGATGTCGAAGCCGACGTAGCGCGCCTCGATCTCGACCTTCGCCGCCTCGGGCTTGCGCAGGAGCGCGCAGATCTCGAGGGAGGCGGGATGGCGGCTCTCGAGGTTCTGCTTGAGCCAGGAGAGCGTGAGGCCGGAGTCGACGATGTCCTCGACGATGAGCACGTGACGGCCGGCGATGTCGGTGTCGAGGTCCTTCACGATCCGCACGACGCCGCTCGACTCCGTCGAGGTGCCGTACGACGAGGTCGCCATCCAATCCATCTCGACGTCGCGCGTGAGCTCCCGCGCGAGGTCGGCCATGACCATCACGGCGCCCTTGAGCACGCCGACGATGAGCAGGTCGCGGCCCTCGTAGTCGGCCTCGATCCGTCGGCAGAGCTCGGCGATGCGCGCGTGGATCTGCTGCTCGGTGTAGAGCACCTCGGAGAGGTCGCCCTCGATGTCAGTCGTGTCCACGTAGGTCCTCCCGCGCTCGGAACTCGATTCTCCCACCCGATCTGACCACGCGGACTCCGGGCACGTCGAGCGCTCCCTGCCCGTGCCAGTCGGTCACGAGCCGCGCGATCTCGAGGGTGTGGGCGCGGCTGAGCGAGACGCCGAACTCGCTGCGCACGACGAATCGGATGATGCGCTGCCGCAGCGCCGCGGGGTTGGCGGCGAGGGCCGCGACGGGCACCGCGATGCCGCCGTCGACGAACTCCGCGAGCTCCTCGGCGACCTCGTCGATCATCGTGGCGAAGGCGTCCTCGTCCTCGCGCAGGCTCTCGGCGGTGCGGGCGAGCGCCTCGGCGATCCCCGGACCCAGCTCCGCCTCGAGCACGGGCAGCACGTTCCGGCGCACCCGGACGCGCGCGTAGGCGGGGTCGTCGTTGTGCGGATCGCTCCAGGCGACGAGCCCCGCATCGGCGCAGGCTCGGAGGGTGACCGACCTGCGGATGCCGAGCAGCGGCCGTCGGTAGAGTCCCGACGCGCGCGGCATCCCCTGCAGAGACGCGCCCCCCGACCCGCGCGCGAGCCCGAGCAGCACGGTCTCGGCCTGGTCGTCGAGGGTGTGCCCGAGCAGCACGGCGACCGCCCCCAGCTCCTCGGCGACCGACGTCAGCGCGGAGTACCGCGCCTCCCGCGCGGCGGCCTCCGGCCCGGCACCCGACCCCGACGCGACCGTGACCCGCACCACGCGGGTGACGACCGACCCCAGGCTCTCGGCCTGCTGCCTCGCCTGCTCCGCCACGGCATCCGACCCGCTCTGGAGCCCGTGATCGACGATCACCGCGCCGAACCTGCCCGGGGCCTCGAACGCGACGGCCGACAGGAGCGCCGACGAGTCGGGTCCGCCCGAGAGCGCGACGAGCACGAGACCCTCGTCGGGGAGCGCCGCGCGCACCGCCGAACGCACCGCGGCGACCGCCGGGGGGAGGGAGGGGCGGAAAGATCCCATCGACTAACGTTAGGGCCATGTCGCAGAGCTACTCCGTCGTGATCGAGTGCCCCAAGGGCAGCCGCAACAAGTACGAGATCGACCACGAGACGGGTCGCGTCATGCTCGACCGCGTGCTCTTCACCCCGATGGAGTACCCGACCGACTACGGCTTCTTCGAGCACACCCTCGCCGACGACGGCGACCCGCTCGACGTGCTCGTCATCGGCGAGTACCCGCTGTTCCCCGGCATCGGCATGAACGTGCGCGTCGTGGGCGTCTTCAAGATGACGGATGACGGCGGCGGCGACGCGAAGATCCTCGCCGTCGCGGCGAAGGACCCGCGCTGGGACCACATCCAGGATCTGGACGACGTGCCCGAGTACAAGCGCAAGGAGATCGAGCACTTCTTCGAGCACTACAAGGACCTCGAGCCCGGCAAGTGGGTCAAGACGGAGGGCTGGGGCGACAAGGCCGAGGCCGAGTCGATCGTCGCGGCGTCCTACGCCGCGTACACGCCCGCCGCGCACTGACCTCGGAGGCGGAGCCGCGCTCCCCGACGACCGGGATCGCGGCTCAGACCGAGCCGCCGTCGCCGATCAGGCAGCCGTCTCCCCACTCGCCCGGCAGCACCCAGCCGAACTCGGTCGCGAGCCGCTGAGCCGACGACGAGAGCTGGATGACGCAGTCGCGCCAGCGGATGTCGACCGTCGAGTCGGCGTCCGACTCGAACCCGAAGAGCCCCCGCGCGAGCTGCGCGTCGAGGTCGTTGCGGTCGTTCACGTCGGGCTCGCCGAGCAGGAGGCTGAGGAACTCCCCGTCGCCGGGCCCGGTCATGACGGGCACCGTGCAGCCGAACATCCCGGGCTCGTCGGTGCTCGGGGCGACGCCCGCGCCCTCGCCGATCGACGCGATCTGACCGCCCGCCGAGACGGCGAACGTCATGCCGTCGGGCCAGTCGCCGTCGACGTCGAGCCGCGAGACGAGCACGCCCGTCGGCTCGAAGCCCGTGAAGATGTCGAGCTGCGACTCGATCGCGTTCGGGCACTCGTCGAGCACCGCCTGGAACTCCGCGGGGGCCGTCGCCTTCGTCGCCGCGCGCAGGAACGTGAGCTGCAGCCGCACCTCCTCGCCGTCGGCCTCGGCCACGGCGGAGACCCGGAGGAAGGCGCTGCCCGGGAGGCCGCCGATCGCGGTCGGCTCGACGGGAGCCGAGGTCTCGACCGGCGGTGCCGCGGTCGGCGTCGGCGACTCGATCGTCGGCGTGGGGGCGGGGGTGCCGCCCGTGCCGCAGCCGACGAGCACGACGGCGGCGGCGAGCGCGGTGAAACCGGCGGAGGAGGCTCTCATCGTGCGGCGCATCCCCCGATTCTGTCAGCCGGTGGGCCTGCCCGCGTAGGGGACGAGGTCGCCGTAGCGCACATTCACGATCCGCACGGGGGCCGAGGGGTTGGGCGCCTCGATCATCTTGCCGTTCCCGAGGTAGATCGTGACGTGGTACTTGCGCGGGTTCGAGGCCGAGCCGCCGTCGGAGTAGAACAGCAGGTCACCGCGCTGCATCTGCGCGAGCGGCACGAGGCGCCCGAGGGAGGACATCCTGTTGTACTGGTCGGTCGAGGAGTGCGTGCCGACGTAGACGCCCGCGGCGGCGTAGGAGGCCTTCGTGAGCCCCGAGCAGTCCCAGGCGTCGGGACCCATCCCGCCGAGCTGGTAGCGGTCGCCGACCTGGGCGGTGGCGAACGCGATCGCGGTCTCCACCGCGCTCGGCACCGGCGGCGCGACGGGCGGGGTCACCGGGGCCTCCGGGGTCGTCGGCGGCGTGCTCGGCGGCACGGACGGGGTGCCGGGACCCGTCGGGGTCGTCGGATCGCCCGGGTTCGTCGGCGACGACGGCGGGTTCGCCGCGAGACCCTCCTGGTACTCCCGCTCGACCTCGAGCGTCGTGCCCTTGAGCGCGGCGAGCTGCGCGAGCATCCTGTCGACGTCGGCGCGTTGCGCGTCCGCCTTCTGCTGCGCCGCGTCGGCCGCGTCCTGCGCGGTGTCGCGCGCCTCCTCCGCGTCGTCGGCGAGCCGCTGCCGCTGCCGCTCGGCCACACGCGCATCCGTCGCGAGCGCCTCCGCGGTCTTCTTGTCGTAGATCGCCTGGGTCAGCATGGCGGCGGAGGCCGACGACAGCCGGTCGGCCATCCCGAGCCGGCGCAGCAGGGCGTCGGTGTCGTCGGCCGAGCCGAGCAGCAGCCCGAGCGTCACGTCGCCGGCGCCGCCGCGGGCCAGCTGCGCGACCAGCACCGCCACGCGCTGCTCGGACTCGTCGGCCTTCGTCTGCGCGGCATCCGCCTGCCCGGTGAGCCGGTCGAGCTTCGCGGTCGCGGCGTCGAGGGCGTCCTGCGCGAGGTGGAACTCCTCGGCGAGCTCGAGCGCGGCGCGGTTGTACTCCGCGGCATCGGCCTCGAGGCGGATGAGGATGCCCTCGATCTCGTCGACCTTCGCCTGGGCGCTGGCCTCGTCGCGGCGGGCCTGCTCGACCTCGTCCCAGGTCGGGTAGTCGGGCTGGCGCAGCGCCATCGCCGCCGTCGGGTTCGCGAAGGCGAGCAGGAGCGTCGCGGGCACCCCCGCCGCGACCGCCCGCCTCCGGCGCTTGCCGTCAGCCATGAAATCCCCCCTCGCCAGAGCGCTAGCCGATGGCCGCGCCCTGGTTGCGCATGTACGGCACCGGGTCGGTGACCTGACCGTTCACGCGGATGATGAAGTGCAGGTGGCATCCGGTCGACTGACCCGTCGAGCCGACCTTCGCGATCTGCTGACCGGGACCGACCTGCTGCCCGATGGACACGCCGATCCCGCCGGCCTGGATGTGGGCGTAGCCCGAACCCGTGCCGTCGCCGTGATCGATCGCGACGTAGTAGCCCCAGCTGTCGAGCCAGCCGGCGTAGGTGACGGTGCCGCCATGGGCCGCGCGGATCGGAGCCCCGCAGCCGCCGCCCGCGAGGTCGGTGCCCGTGTGCAGCTGCCAGACGTGCGACACCGGGTTGAACCGGCGGCCGAAGTGCGACGTGATGTAGCCCGAGTGCGGCCGGGCGTAGCCGGTCTGGCTGATCTGCCCCTCGGCGCCCGTGCCCCACTGCGCGACGACGCCGGCGTTGTACTCGGCGGTCGTCGCCTCGCGGAGGCCGGCGAGGTACTCGATGCGCGAGCGCACCTCGTTGATCTCCTTCTCGGTCTGCGCGAGCTTCTCGGCGGCTGCCGTCGCGGCGGCCTGGGCCTCCTGCAACGCCTTCTCCGCGACGAGACGCAGCTCCTCGAGGATGGCCTGGGCGACCTCGGCCTGGTCGGCGAGCGCGTCGGCGGTGTTCCGCAGCTCGAGCGCCTTCGTGTAGAGCCCGGCGTAGCGCTCGCCGAGCACGCGGCTGATCTCGAGCCGGTTCAGCAGCACGTCGGGCGAGCCGGGGGTGGTGAAGAGGCGCGGCGTGAGGTCGGAGCCCGCGCCGCCCTTGCTCATCTCGGCGATCACCTGGGCCGCGACGGCGTAGGCCTCGTCGGCCTCCTGCTGCGCGGCCGCCGTCTGGTCGAGGAGCGCCTGCGTGATGACGCTCTGCTCGTCGAAGGCCTGCAGCGCCTTCGCGTAGATCTCGCCCTTCGCGTCGGCCTCGTCCTGCGTGCGCTGCGCCTCGTCCTGGAGCCCCTGGAGCTGACCCTCGAGGCTCGCACGCAGCGCCTTCGCGGCGGCCTCGTTCCGCTGCGCGGCGACGACGTCGTCCCACGACGGGTAGTCGGCGGTGACGACCGAGTAGGCGGGCGCGGGCGCGAGGATCCCGGCGACGGGGAGGAGCGCGAGGGCGAAGGCCCCGGCGAGCACGCGGATGCCGCGCGCGACGCCGTGAGTGCGTCCCGCGTCGCGAGCCCCCCGGCCGGACGTGCGTCCCATGTGAATCCCCTGTCTTCCCGCAGCCGGTCACGCCGTCACAGGAACAACACCGGCAACACTAACAACAACCCTCAACGGCGACTTGAACCTAGTTCAGGGGTCGGCCGTCGGGCGGTTCATCCGCGGGGTGTCCGGCACCTCGTCGTCAAGCCCGTTGCCGGTGCGGCGGGCCGGTCCGAGGCTCGGGTCATGGATGACGTCGCCGCCCGGTCCCGCGCGGCACGCGAGCGGCAGGCCGGCCTGCTGTTCGTCGGCACCGCCCTCGTGCTGGCGGTCGCCGCCGGCGCGATGCAGATCGCGGGCTGGAGCGGCGGGCGTCTCGACAACCGCATCGAGCCGCTGTTCTGGGCCGGTGCCGTCCTCGCGGCCGCCGGCACCGGGTGCTTCGGGATCGCCGCCGTCCCGTGGCGCGTCGGAGTCGTCGGGATGCTGCGCGCGGGCATGCTGCTCTTCCTGCTCGGTCCGGTGCTCGCGGTGACGGCGGTGTTCGGTGACTACTGGATCTGAGGAGCGCGTGTCCGGCGACCGGGTGCTGAGCGAGCGGCTGCTCCGGGAGCGGGCCGAGCGCTCGGCGCACGTGGTCTTCGCGGTGGCCGCGCTCGCGACCGCGATCGTGTGCGGCGGCGTGATCGTCTCGGGCTGGTTCGCGGGCGTCATCACCGACTCCTACGAGCGCATCTTCTGGACCGGTGCCGTGCTCGCCGGGCTCATGAACGCCGTCCTCGCGGCCGCCGTGTGGCCCGGCGGCGACGACGATCGGCGGGTCGCGCGGCGCATGACGGCGCTCGTGCGGATCGGCCTCGCGCTGTTCGTCGTCGCCCCCGCGCTGTGCGTCGGAGCGCTCGTGGCGGACTTCTTCCTGTGACCGCCGTCGATTGGCGTTTCCGCCGCGCCGAACGTATGCTTGACCGTCGGTTGCTGTGCGACGAGCGCGGCCCCATCGTTTAGTGGCCTAGGACACCGCCCTTTCACGGCGGCAGCACGGGTTCGAATCCCGTTGGGGTCACTGTTCGGATCGGCAACACATAACTGAAGATGCATGGCCCTGTAGCGCAGTTGGTTAGCGTGCCGCCCTGTCACGGCGGAGGTCGCGGGTTCAAGTCCCGTCAGGGTCGCGGATGGGAGCCTCTCCTCACGGGGAGGCTCTTTCCACACCGGTCAGCAATGGCCACGAGAGGCTCTGTAGCTCAGTTGGTAGAGCGTCCGACTGAAAATCGGAAGGTCACCGGATCGACGCCGGTCGGAGCCACGACGAGAACCCCTGGGAGACCGGGGGTTCTGTCATGTCCGGGGTCAGCCGGGTCTGGCACGATGGCGGCGTGGATCCCCGGCGCAGCCCGCTCTCCGACCGCGTGATCGTCGTGCTCAACCGGTTCGACCCGATGGCTCTCCTGCCCGGCCGCGACGGGGAGGCGCCGCACGAAGAGTACGACCCCGAGGCGCGCGACTACGCCCACCTCCTGCACATCAACGGGACGATCTCCGCCGCGGAGGTCGATGACGTCTGGCAGAAGTGGTTCGACCAGCCAGTCGGCAGCGCCGAGGTCTCGCAGGCGCTCGCCGCCGAGCTCCGGGCGCTCGTCGCTCGGTGACCCACGCCGCGGGGCCTCGATCCGCTCCGGCGCGCACGCACGGGTTCCCGCGGCCGAGGGTCGCGCCTACGCTGAGGGCATGGACGGGCCTCCGCCGGAGTTCGCGACCGCCTCGGGGATCGCGACGTTCACGCCGTGCGGCGACCGGCGCTGGCGCGTCGCGATCGACGGCGACCATGTCGGCGAGCTCGTGGAGGCCGAGGGCGTCGAGCCCGAGCCGCCGAGTTGGGGGCTCAGCACCGACGACGGTCGCGACATGCCGTGGCGGGCGAGCTGGATGGCGGCTCTCGCCGATCTGTCGGGGCGCGTGTCGTGAGGGTCGTCGCGATCGCGGCGGCCGCGCTGCTGCTCGCGGGATGCTCGGTGCAGCCGCTCGAGCCCGACACGGTCGCGGTCATCCCGCCGCAGAACGCGGGGATGGATGCGCTGCTCGTCGGCGCTCTCGACATCACCGACGCATGCGTCACGGTCACGACACCCGAGGGCACGGTCACCCCGGTGTTCCCGCGCGACTCGGTCAGCTGGGACGGCGACGCGCTCGTGATCGACGGCAAGGCCCACGTCGACGGCGGGCCGGTCTGGCTCGGCGGGGGTCAGTCGGAGGTGCGCGGCGAGATGCACATCCCCGAGGGCTGCCCGACCGACGTCGTCTTCCTCGTCGCCGGCTGAGGTCGTCGTCGACTACCGGTCGCGCCAGCCGCCCCGCACCGCGTTCGACGACGGCTGCGGTTCCGACACCGTCCCGTGCGTGTCGGGCACGGGCCCCTCGCGCAGGCCGAGCCGCCGCATGGTCGCCGCGAGCACCCGGTCGGCGAGGGCCGGTGCGACGGCGTGGAGCGGCACGAACGACCCCTGCACGACGCCGACGATGCGGCGCCGCCGCGGTCGCTCGATCGACGCGACGATCGCGCGGGCGACGCGGTCGGGATCGACCACCGGCGGGATGGGGTGGATGGCGCGTCCCGTGCGGTTCGCGGCGTGCTGGTAGATCGGGGTGTCGATCGTCGCCGGCCAGACCATCGCGACGTCCACGGGATCGGGTCCCCGCCGCAGCTCCTGCCGCACCGAGGCCGCGAAGCCCGCGACGGCGTGCTTGCTCGCGACGTACGCCCAGACGTAGGGGCTCGCGAGCGCCGAGAACACCGAGCCGACGATCACGACGACGCCGCGGCTGCGCCGCAGGGCCGGGATGGCGGCGCGCACCTGGTCGATCGTTCCGTGCAGATTCGTGTCGATGATCGTGCGCGCCTCGGCGGCCGGCATCCGATCGATCTCGCCGTAGCCGAAGACGCTCGCGGCGGCGACCCACGCGTCGACCCGCCCGAACGCGTGCTCGGCCGCGGCGGCGATCCGACCGGCGGACCGGTCGTCCGCGACATCCGCGACCACCGGGATCGCCTCCGCCCCGCGGGCCCGGCACTCCCCCACGACCTCGTCGAGACTCGAGGCGCTGCGGGCGGCGAGCACGAGACGGGTCTTCCGCGACGCGAGCCGCAGCGCCGTCGCCCGCCCGATCCCGCTCGACGCACCGACGATCACGACGACGCTCGCGGCGTCGATGCGGCGTCGCATGCTCAGCGCGCGGCCTGGTGACCGGGAGCCTGGTCGGTCTCGTCGGCCACCCGCACGCCGTGGCGGAACACGAGCTCGCCGCCGAGGAATCCCGACACGCCGAGCCCGGCCAGTCCCACGATCGCGAGCACGAAGGCGCCGACGGGAACCCGCTCGACGCCGAGGTGGAGGGCCCAGACGATCGCGAAGATCACGAGCGCCGACAGGTTGAGCACCATGTGCAGCGTCGCGATGCGACGGACACGCGTGCCCTTCGTGAGGCGCGTGTAGTCGAGCAGCCCGACGATCCCCGCGACGACGGCGCCGACCACGCCGATGGCCCACAGCCAGCGGGCTCCCGTCGTGAACGCCTCCGGATCGTCGCCGACGAGGGCGACGAGGTCGAAGATCGCGGCGGCGATCCACGAGCCGATCGGGATGGTCACGAGGAACGCGTGGAACGGATGCCCGTAGGGCCCCGCGAGGAAAGTGGCGGGGCGCTTCGCCCGGCGCAGCGCGGTGTCGGTCATGCTCGCCACGGTACGGACGACCGGTCGGGACGGCGAAGGTCTTGCGCGTCGCGAGAACCGGAGCTAGCCGGTGTCGGGAGCGCCGCCTAGCGTCGGCGTATGGACGTCATCCTCATCCCCGGCTTCTGGCTCGACGCGACCGCCTGGGATCCGGTGGTCCCCGCGATCGAGGCGGCCGGGCACACGCCGAAGCCGATCACGCTCCCCGGCCTCGTGCCCGCCGATCCGTCGGTCGGCCTGCGCGACCAGATCGATCACGTCGTCGGCCTCGTGGATGCCGCGGCCGGCCCGGTCGTGCTCGTCGGCCACTCGGGGGGCGGCGCCGTCGCGCACGGCGTGGTGGATGCGCGCCCCGACAAGGTCGCGAAGGTGATCTACGTCGACTCCGGTCCGCTCGGCGACGGCGGCGTCATCAACGACGAGTTCGAGGCGGAGGACGGCATGGTGCCGCTGCCGAACAAGATGATCTTCGACGACGAGACAGTGGCCGACATGGACGACGTCATCTGGGCGGCGTTCGAGGCGCGCGCGCTGCCGATCCCGGAGAAGGTCGCGACCGAGAAGCAGGTGCTCTCCGACCCGCGGCGCTACGACGTGCCCGTCACGGTGATCACGTCGGAGATGTCGGAGGCGACGCTGCGCGAGCTCATGGCCGCCGACCACCCCTACGTCGCCGAGCTCAAGGCGATCACGGACTTCGAGATCCTCGAGCTGCCGACGGGCCACTGGCCGATGTTCACCAAGCCCGAGAACCTCGCGCGCTTCATCGTCGCCTCGCTCCCCGACTGATTCCGGTTACTCCGCCGAATGAGCGTTGCTCCGCCGAAATCCGGCGGAGCAACCTCACACAAGCGGAGTAACCCGGGCTACGGCTTCGCGGTCTTCGCCGCGGTCTCGGCGACCGGGGCGTCGCCCGACGCGCGGAGCTCCGCGTAGTAGGCGCGCGCCTCGTCCTGCCGCTGCTTCTCGGCGCCCGACGCAATCGGGGCGCGCAGGTGCTCCTGCGTGAAGCCGAAGGCGTCGACCAGGTCGAGCGCGTGCG
>JAEWKY010000278.1 GCA_023457615.1 Actinomycetes bacterium
CCCGGCGACCGGCCCGGCGATCGGAGCCGGCGGCCCGGCCCCGGTGACCCCGGCCTCGCGCAAGACCGCGCGGGTGACGGTGGCCCGCGGGAGGATGGGAGGATGCACGCCGCGCTCGAGCGCTTCACCCCCGCGACGCGGGAGTGGTTCGCGGGCGCGTTCCCCGAGCCGACGCCCGCGCAGGAGGGGGCCTGGGAGGCGATCTCGTCCGGGCGGCACGCGCTCGTCGTCGCGCCGACCGGATCCGGCAAGACGCTCTCCGCGTTCCTCTGGTCGCTCGACCGGCTCGCCGCGACGCCGAAGCCCGGCGACCCGAAGAGACGCACGAGGGTGCTCTACATCTCGCCGCTCAAGGCCCTCGGCGTCGACGTCGAGCGCAACCTCAGGGCCCCGCTCGTCGGCATCTCCGCGACGGGGCGCCGGCTCGGCCAGGAGGTGCCGCCGATCACCGTGGGCGTGCGCTCGGGCGACACGACGAGCGCCGACCGCCGGCTGCTGCAGCGCGAGCCCCCCGACATCCTGATCACGACCCCCGAGTCGCTCTACCTCATGCTCACGTCGTCGGCCCGCGAGACGCTCACGGGCGTCGAGACGGTGATCGTCGACGAGATCCACGCGGTCGCGGCGTCGAAGCGCGGCGCGCACCTCGCGGTGACGCTCGAACGGCTCGACGCGATGCTCGACAGACCCGCGCAGCGCATCGGGCTCTCCGCGACGGTGCGCCCGATCGAGGAGGTCGCGCGCTTCCTCGGCGGGCAGGCGCCCGTCACGATCGTGCAGCCGCCCGCGGCGAAGACGTTCGACCTGCGCGTCGTGGTGCCGGTCGAGGACATGACCGAGCTCGGGGTGCGCTCGACCGACCCGGTGACTCCCGGGCCCGGCGAGCCCGAGGAGACCGGCCTGCAGAGTGCCGGATCCATCTGGCCGCACGTCGACCGCGCGATCGTGGACCAGGTGCTCGAGCACCGGTCGACGATCGTGTTCGCCAACTCGCGCCGACTCGCGGAGCGCCTCACGGCATCCATGAACGAGCTCTACGTCGAGATGGCGACGGGCGAGGCGCCCGAGAAGTTCCCCGCGCAGATGATCGGGCAGTCCGGGGTGACGAAGGCGCCCGCCGCCGTGCTGCCCGAGACGCCGATCCTCGCCCGCGCCCACCACGGGAGCGTGTCGAAGGAGCAGCGCGCGCAGATCGAGGACGACCTCAAGTCGGGCCGGCTGCGCTGCGTCGTCGCGACGAGCTCGCTCGAGCTCGGCATCGACATGGGCGCCGTCGACCTCGTCATCCAGGTCGAGACGCCGCCGTCGGTCGCGTCGGGCCTGCAGCGCGTCGGACGCGCGGGGCACCAGGTCGGCGAGATCAGCAAGGGCGTGCTGTTCCCGAAGCATCGCGCCGACCTGCTCGGCACGACGGTCGTGAGCGAGCGGATGCGCACGGGGCTCATCGAGGCGATCGGCGTCCCGCAGAACCCGCTCGACATCCTCGCGCAGCAGACCGTCGCCGCCGTCGCGCTCGACACGGTCGACGTCGAGGAGTGGTTCGAGACGGTGCGCCGCTCCGCCCCCTTCAGCACCCTCCCGCGCAGCGCGTACGAGGCGACGCTCGACCTGCTCGCCGGCCGCTATCCGTCCGACGAGTTCGCCGAGCTGCGTCCGCGCATCGTGTGGGATCGCGTGGCGGGCACGCTGGCCGGCCGGCCGGGCGCCCAGCGGCTGGCGGTGACGAGCGGGGGCACCATCCCGGATCGCGGCATGTTCGGCGTGTTCATCGTCGGCACCGAGGACGGGGCGCGGCGCGTCGGCGAGCTCGACGAGGAGATGGTCTACGAATCGCGGGTGGGGGACGTCATCGCCCTCGGCGCCACGAGCTGGCGCATCGAGGAGATCACCTCCGACCGGGTGCTGGTCACGCCGGCGTTCGGGCAGCCGGGGCGCGTGCCGTTCTGGAAGGGCGACGGGCTCGGGCGTCCCGCGGAGCTCGGCATGGCGATCGGCGCGTTCACGAAAGACCTCGCCGCGGCCTCGGGCGAGGCGTCGAGAGGTGAGGCGTCGAGAAGTGTCGCTCACGAGGGCGCCGAGGCGACAGTTTCCGACACCTCACCGATGCACACCCGGCTGCGCGAGAGCGGCCTCGACGAGTGGGCGGTCGGCAACCTCCTGCGCTTCGTCGAGGAGCAGAAGGCCGCGACCGGCGCCGTGCCGACCGACTCGACGCTGCTCGTCGAGAGGTTCCGCGACGAGCTCGGCGACTGGCGGCTCGTGCTGCACTCCCCGTACGGCACCCCCGTGCACGCGCCCTGGGCGCTCGCGATCTCGGCCCGCATCCGCGAGCGGCTCGGCGTCGAGGGCTCGGCGATGGCGGGCGACGACGGCATCGTCGTGCGGCTCCCCGAGACGGATGCCGAGCCGCCCGGGGCGGAGCTGTTCCTGTTCGAGCGCGAGGAGCTCGAGGAGCTCGTGACCCTCGAGGTCGGCGGCTCGGCGCTCTTCGCCTCGCGCTTCCGCGAGAACGCCGCGCGCGCCCTCCTGCTCCCCCGCTACAACCCCGGTCGCCGCAATCCGCTGTGGCAGCAGCGGCAGCGCAGCGCCCAGCTGCTCGACGTCGCCCGGAAGTACCCGTCGTTCCCGGTCATCCTCGAGACCGTGCGCGAGGTGCTGCAGGACGTCTACGACCTCCCCGCCCTCGCCGACCTGACGACCCGCATCGCGAGCCGTCAGGTGCGCCTGGTCGAGGTCGAGACGAGCACGCCGTCGCCGTTCGCCCGCTCCCTGCTCTTCGGCTACGTCGCGGCGTTCATGTACGAGGGCGACTCGCCCCTCGCCGAGCGCCGGGCCGCGGCCCTGTCGCTCGACCCGCAGCTCCTCGCCGAGCTGCTCGGGCGCGCCGAGCTGCGCGAGCTGCTCGATCCGAAGGTGCTCGAGCAGACCGAGCTCGAGCTGCAGCGTCTCGACCCCGAGCGCCACGCGAAGGATGCCGAGGGTCTCGTCGACCTCCTCCGGCTGCTCGGGCCGCTCTCGGTCGACGAGCTCGCCCTGCGCAGCCTCGCGACCGTCGAGATCGCACCCGCTCTCGAGCGGCTCGCGCGCGAGAACCGGGTGATCCGCGCGACGATCGCCGGCGACGCGCGCTGGGCGGTCGTCGAGGATGCGAGCCGGCTGCGGGACGCCCTCGGCGTGCCGCTGCCGATCGGCGTGCCGACGGCGTTCCTCGACCCCGTCGACGACCCCGTGGGCGACCTCGTGTCGCGCTACGTGCGCACCCACGGCCCCTTCACCGCGCAGGACGCCGCCGCCCGTCTCGGCCTCGGGGTCGCCGTCGTCACCGACGTGCTGCGGCGCTTCGCCGCCGATCGTCGCGTCGTCGAGGGCGAGTTCCGCCCCGGCGCGATCGGGGTGGAGTGGGTGGATGCCGAGATCCTGCGACGCCTGCGCCGACGCAGCCTCGCCGCCCTCCGCTCCGAGGTCGAACCCGTGCCGCAGCGCGCACTCGGACGGTTCCTGCCGACCTGGCACCGATTCGGCGACCTGCGCGGGATCGACGGCCTCGTGAGCGCGATCGACCAGCTCGCGGGGGTCGCGCTGCCGGCATCCACGTGGGAGAGCCTCGTGCTGCCGAGCCGCGTGCGCGACTACACCCCCGCGATGCTCGACGAGCTCACGACGACGGGCGAGGTGCTCTGGTCGGGCCGTGGCGAGCTGCCCGGCGGCGACGGCTGGCTCGCGCTGCATCTCGCCGACTCCGCGCCGCTCACGCTCGCCGAGCCCGACCTCGCCGAGCACGGGGAGCTGCACGGTCGGATCATCGACGCGCTCGCGGGCGGCGGGGCGTTCTTCTTCCGGCAGCTCTCGACCGCGCTCGGCGTCACGGGTCCCGTCGACGACAAGGATCTCGCGACCGCGCTCTGGGAGCTCGCCTGGTCGGGTCTCGTCGGCAACGACACCCTCGCCCCGCTGCGCGCCCGCCTCGGCGCCACCACCACGCGAGCCCGCACGGCACCCCGCGCCCGGGGTCGCCGCGCTCCCGGCCGGGTGCTCTCGAGCCTCGCGCAGACCGCTCCGCCCACGGTGGCCGGCCGCTGGTCGCTGCTCCCCGCTCCCGAGGGCAACCCGACCGTGCGCTCGGCGTCCCTCGCCGAGACCCTGCTCGAACGGCACGGCGTCGTCACGCGCGGCGCCGTCGTGTCGGAGGGCGTGACGGGCGGCTTCGCCCTCGCCTACAAGGTGCTCGCCGGGCTCGAGGAGACGGGCCGCACCCGCCGCGGCTACTTCGTCGAGGGCCTCGGCGCCGCGCAGTTCGCGACGCCCGCGACCGTCGATCGGCTGCGCACGTTCGCCGCCGAGCCGGAGGAGGGCGCGGCCCCGGTCGCGGTGACGCTGAGCGCGACCGATCCGGCGAACCCGTACGGCGCAGCTCTCGGCTGGCCGTCGGTCGAGGGCCACCGCCCCGGACGCAAGGCGGGCTCGCTCGTCGTGCTCGTGGATGGCGGCCTCGCCGTCTACGTCGAGCGCGGCGGCAAGACGGTGCTCACCTTCACCGCCGACGAGGAGGAGCTCACGGCCGCCGCGGCATCCCTCGCCGGTGCGATCCGACGTTCGGGCGGACGCCTGCGCATCGAGAAGATCGACGGCGAGTGGGGCATCGGCAGCCCGTTCGGCGACGCGCTGCTCGTCGCCGGTTTCGCGCCCACCCCCCAAGGCCTGAGACTTCGAGGGTGAAGCGTCTCCTCGTCGTGGTCGCGGTGCTCGCCCTCGCGGCGTTCGCGGTGTGGCTCGTCGCGACCGACCGCGCGGCACCCGTCGGCGACACGATCGGCCCCGCACCGAGCGAGCCCTCACCGACCGGCCCCGCACCGGGCGGCGCCCCACCCGCCGACGACGCGCCCGAGCCGGCGACCGGGGGCGGCGTGCCGGTGCCGGCGGATGCCGAGCAGATGGAGGTCGTGAGCGTGCACGACGGCGACACGCTGAACCTGCGCGACCGCACGGGCGCGATCGAGACCGTGCGCATCATCGGCATCGACACCCCCGAGATCCATCCCGAGTACGAGTGCTTCGGCGACGAGGCCACCGACGAGCTGCGCCGGCTCGCCCCCGTCGGCAGCGTGCTGCGCGTCGCGACCGACGAGGAGCCGTTCGACGACTACGACCGGCTGCTCCTCTATCTCTGGAACGACGACGACGTCTTCGTGAACCTCGCGCTCGTCGAGGGCGGCTTCGCCGAGGCGATCCGCGTGCGGCCCAACGACCGCCACATCGACATCCTGCGCGCGGCCGAGAACGCCGCGTCGACCGCGGGCCTCGGCATGTGGAGCTGCTGAGGATGCCCGAAGGCGACACCGTCTGGAAGACCGCCCAGCTGCAGCACGCCGCGCTCGCGGGCAAGGTGCTCGGCAAGAGCGACTTCCGCGTGCCCAGGTTCGCGACCGCCGACCTCTCCGGCGAGGTCGTGCACGAGGTCGTCGCGCGGGGCAAGCATCTGCTGCACCGGGTGGGCGACGTCACGATCCACTCGCACCTCAAGATGGAGGGCGTCTGGCGCGCCTACGCCCCGGGCGAGCGGTGGACGCGCCCGGAGTTCCAGGCGCGGGTCGTCCTCGACGCCCCCGGGGTGCAGGCCGTGGGCTTCGAGCTCGGGCTGCTCGAGCTCCTCCGCACCGCCGACGAGGACGACACCGTCGGCTACCTCGGCCCCGACCTCCTCGGCCCCGACTGGGACGCCGACGAGGCCGTGCGGAGGCTCGCCGCCGCCCCCGAGGTGCCGATCTACGTCGCGCTGCTCGACCAGCGCAACCTCGCGGGCGTGGGCAACGTCTACTCCAACGAGCTGTGCTTCCTGCGCGGGCTGCTGCCGACGCGCCCGGTGGGCGAGACGCCCGCCCTCGACAAGGTCGTCGACCTCGCCGAGCGGATGCTGCAGGCCAACAAGCAGCGCTTCACCCGGTCCACGACGGGCGACCTCCGACCCGGGCGCACGTCGTGGGTCTACGGGAGAACGGGGAGGCCGTGCCGACGCTGCGGCACGAAGCTCCTCGGCGGCGAGCTCGGCCGCGTCGAGGGCCAGGAGCGGGTCGTCACGTGGTGCCCGCGCTGCCAGACCTGACGTCCCGGCCCGACGACGCGCGGTGATACCGTTGCTCAACTTTTCGAGGCCTTTCAGGGAGGACCCCGTGAACCCGACGACGCACCCGGAGCGCCGTGTCCGCTGGCTCGCCGCCGCGGTCGGAGTGTTCCTGACCGCCACCACCATCCTCGTCGCGTCCCCTGCCGAAGCCGTCGGCTCCGTCACCGTGAGCGGACGCGTGTTCCTCGGGGACTCAGCCCACCCGGCCGGTCTCGGGGAGGTCGGCATCTCTTTCCGGACGGGGTCGCCGTCCAACCCCTCCGAGAACAGCATCTCCACATACACGGACGCCAACGGCCGCTACTCGGGTGAGCTGCCGACCGGGACGTATTACGCCGTACGCTTTCACTACCTCGGTTCCGGCAGCTTCGTCGACGCGGTGACGGGGGCCGACAGCGATCCAAGATGGCCCACGTTGACGCCCGCGACGACGAACGTCTCGGGCGTCGACGCGACCCTCGCCGTCGGGGGGATCCTCTCAGGGCGCATCCTCACCCCCGATGGCAGGCCGGTCGCCGAGGGCGAGGCCGAAGTCGTCGTTCGACTCTTCGGCGACCCGATGTCACCTAAACCAACCCAGTTCTTCGGACCGGCCCTCACCGCCGCCGACGGGACGTGGGAAGTACGAAGCCTGCCTGCCGGTAATTTCGGGGTCGAGTACGCCCGAATGGACTATGGGGGGCCGGACTATCCCACCAAGTACGGCGAGACGGCTCTCGGAACCGGGGAGACGAGCATCGTGATCGCCTCCGGAGAGCAGCGCCACCTCGGCGATGCACGGATCGTCGATCGCGCCGACCTCGACGGCACGATCGTCTGCGACCCGTGCGGCGACGCCCTCAGCGGTGGTGTCGGGCTGGAAGGTCGCCTCGACCCCGCATCGGAGTGGCACCCCGTCCGCAGCTATCCGATCGACCGCTTCAACGGACGATTCAGCTTTCGCTACCTCCACCCCGACATCGAGTACCGGCTCACCTACAGGTACAACGGGATCGAGGGCTGGTCGGCACCACCGACCGCCCCGATCATCCTGCGCGCCGGTGAGTACGTGAGATATCCCGACATCCGAGTTCGACAGAGCCCGCTTGCTCCGATCAACAACTGGTCTCCGGACGTCGAGGGGTCGGGCTCGGTCGGCCGCGACCTGACGACCACACTCGGAACCTGGAACGGCTGGCCCTCGCCGACGACCAGCGTTCGCTGGCTTCGGTGCTCCGCGCCGTTGAGTGGCGTGGCCGCGACCATTCCCTCCGGCTGCGCGGTCATCAGCGGCGCGACCGCGACGAATTACCGCGTCACCGCCGCGGACCGCGGCTACCACCTGGGCACGGCCGTCACGGCCGTCAACGCCTCGGGAAAGCTGACGGCCGTCTCGACCAACTCGATCGAGGTCTTCGCCGCGACCCCCGTCAATCGGACGGCACCCGTCGTGTACGGGGACTCGGCGGTAGGTTCCACCTGGGTCGTGAGCACGGGCACCTGGTCGGGCAGCCCGACCCCGACGATCCTGCAAGCCTGGCTGCGCTGCAACAAGCCACTCACCATCACCTACCAAGTCGTCCCCGCGAGCTGCATCGCCATCCCGGGCGCCAACGGCACCA
>JAEWKY010000279.1 GCA_023457615.1 Actinomycetes bacterium
ACCCCGAACGCGTACTGCCGCGCACGCTCGGGGCCGTCGGGCAGCGCCCGCCGCCTGCGCCAGAGCACGAGCAGCGTCTCGCCGAGCGCGTCGGCGGCGTCCTCGGCGTCGTCGAGCCTCCGCCCGAAGTACGCGAGCAGGTCGGGCGCGAGCGATCGCAGGATGTCGTCGAGCACGGGCACCTCGGCGGTCGCGGTCACGACAGCCGGACGTTCTGCTCGAACCACCAGCCCCGACCGTCGCCGTCCCAGATCTCGCACCCGTGTTTGTCGGCAGCGAACTGGAGCCCGTCGACGTCACCCCGTCGCGACGCGTCGGAGTAGGCGCGCAGGAGCGTCGGCACCACGCCGTCGGCATCCGTCGCGACGAACGCCGGCCAGCGGATCGCCTCCTCGAGCACCTGGTCCGCGCGCGTCAGAAGGGCGAGGTCGGTCGACGTGAGTCTCACCTCGAGCCAGCCGCAGTACGCACGTCGCTCGAACTCGTACAGGAATCCCCAGTTGCTGGTGATCTCGACGTCGGGCACCGCCTCCCACTGCGCGAGGGTGTCGCCGATCATCCGGTCGCGCGACATCCCGGGCGGGATCGGCAGCGCATCCGGGAAGATCGTCTCGACGTACTCGCGCACGTCAGGAGCCGACAGGTCGATCCACTCGCTGTCGGGCAGCACCTCGGTGCCGGTCGCCTGCTCGTCGAGCACCGCGAGCCAGTCCCGCACGGCGTTCGCCGCCACGGGTGCGGCCAGCAGCCCGCCGAGCCCGAGCACCGCCGCGCCCGCGAGCACCCCCGCCCGCAGCCGCCGCCGGCCCGTGCGCACGGCCGCGACCGTGCGATCGAGCACCTCGCCCGGCATCCCGATGTCGGCCATCCGGTCGAGCGACCGCAGCCGCTCGTCGAGTTCGTCGTCACGCATGTCCTACCTCCACCCCGTACCTGTCCGGTCGGGGCGCGAACGTGACACGCGTCGTCAGAGCGAGGTGGAGAACGACAGGAGTGAGGCCCGCAGCATCGCGAGGGTCTCCTCGTCGGTCGTCGCGTGCGCCGAGAACCGCACGCGATCGTCGCGGATCGTCGCCGTCACCCCGTGGTTGTGCAGCGACGCCGCGAGCAGCGTGAGCTGTCCGGGGGCGGGCTCGACGATGACGATGCCCGCCCGTTCGGCCTCCGCCCGTGGCGAGACCACCGGGAGGGCGTACTCGTCGGCGAGGTCGATGATGCGGCTCACGCGCTCCGCGACGGCGGCGTTGAGCGTCGGCACGCCGACCGCCTCGATCTCCTCGAGCGCGGCGGCGAGACGGCCCGCGGCGACGGGGTCGGCGTGGCTGATCTGGAACGCCGCAGCGCCCGCGACGGGAGCCGTCACCTCGTCGTAGAAGCCGTCCTCGCCCGCGACGAAGCCCGACCAGACCGGGGTCAGGTGCTCGCGGGCGCGGTCGCTCATCGCGAGGAACCCGGTGCCCATGCCGGCGCGCACCCACTTCTGCCCGCCCGCCGCGACGACGTCGGCGACCTCGAAGGGCGCGTCCACGACCCCGAACCCCTGGATCGCGTCGACGATGAGCAGCCGGTCGCCGATGACCTGGCGGATGCCCTCGAGATCGACGAGGTACCCGGTGCGGAAGTCGACGAGGCTCACCGCGACCGCGACGACCGAGGGCGTGAGCTGGTCGCGCAGGTTTCCCGGCGTGACCTTGCCGTCCTCCGTCTCGAGCCAGAGCGGCTGCAGCACCCCGAGCGCGTCGGCGGCCCGTCGGGCGGCGAAGGTGAGCGAGGGGAACTCCGTGGGCGACAGGGCGAGACCGCCGGTGAGCCCGAAGGCGACGTGCATGAGCGCCTGCGACGTGTTCGGCTGGAACACGACCTGATCGGCGCGGAAGCCGCCGACGGCGGCGACGGCGTCCCGCAGGCGGTCGTGCTGCGTCAGCAGGGTGTTGACCGAGCCGAAGCGCAGGTGCGACAGGGTGTCGCCGAGCGCGGTCTGCTCCTCGAGCACCGTGCGGCCCACCGGCGCGAGGCGCGCGAAGTCGAGGTAGCCCGGCTCCTCGTCGAAGCGCGCCTGATAGTCCCCCAGGGCGAGTGTGCCCGTCATGCCCCGTATCTCCGATCCCGTGTGGCGTAGGCGCGCAGAGCGCGCAGGAAGTCGACCTCGCGCAGGTCGGGGCCGAGCGACTCGAGGAAGTAGAACTCGCTGTGAGCGCTCTGCCAGAGCATGAAGTCCGACAGCCGCTGCTCGCCCGAGGTGCGGATGATGAGGTCCGGGTCAGGCTGCCCCTGCGTGTACAGGTGGTCGGCGATCAGCTCCGGCGTGAGGATGTCGGCGAGGTCGTCGATCGACCCGCCGCCCTTGCCGTGCTGGCGCACGATGCTGCGCATGGCATCCGCGATCTCCCGGCGCCCGCCGTAGCCCACCGCGAGGTTGACGTGGAGGCCCGCGTTGCCCGCGGTGCGGTCCTCGGCGGCGCGGAGCACGTCGAGCAGCTGCTCGGGGAGCCCCTCCGCGTTGCCGACGTGCTGGATGCGCCAGCCGGCCGCGCGCGACAGGTCGTCGGCGAGGTCGGCGATGATCTCGAAGAGCTGGTGGAGCTCGGCGCCGTCGCGGCCCGTGAGGTTGTCGGTCGACAGCAGGTAGATCGTGACGTGGCGGATCCCGAGCGCGTCGCACCAGCCGAGGAACTCGCGCATCTTGGCGGCGCCGGCCCGGTGTCCGTGCGCCGCGGTCTCGAGCGCCTGCTCGCGCGCCCAGCGCCGGTTGCCATCGATGATCATGCCGACGTGGTGGGGTCGCGGGAGGTCGGCGAGCTCCTTGCGCAGCCGGGCCGAGTAGAGCCCATACAAGAGGCCCCGGCCGGAGGAGCCCTTCCGTTGTGGCACCTGACTAAGGTAGTCGACCCCTCCCAGGGTGTTCGCCGCGAGTCCCCGTACACTCCCCCGCATGACCTCTGCGCGGCCGACGAGCCGCTCGAAGACCACGACCTCCGACGTCGTGGACGACCTCGCCGAACCGGCGGACGACCTGCCCAACATCCCGCTCCTCGACGACGCGATCGCGCATCCGGAGGACGAGAAGAAGCCCACCTGGCGCGGCTGGATCCACGCCGGCACCGCGCCCGTCGCGGTCGCCGCCGGCATCGTGCTCATCGTGCTCGCCGAGGGCGCCGCCGCGAAGGCCGCGTCGGCGATCTTCATGGCCTCCTCGATCCTGCTGTTCGGCATCTCCGCGGTCTACCACCGCTTCAACTGGAGCCCGAAGGTCAAGGCGGTCTTCCGCCGGCTCGACCACGCGAACATCTTCATCCTCATCGCCGGCACCTACACGCCGCTCGCGGTGAGCGCGCTGCCGTTCGACAAGGGCATCTGGCTGCTCTGCGCGGTATGGGGCGTCGCGATCCTCGGGATCGTCTTCCGCGTCGTCTGGGTGCGGGCGCCGCGCTGGTCGTACGTGCCGCTCTACGTCGGCCTCGGCTGGGCGGCCGTGTTCTACGCGGTCGATCTCGTGTCGTTCCACCCCGTCGCGATGCTGCTCGTGCTCATCGGCGGCCTCTCGTACACGGCGGGCGCGATGTTCTACGGGTTCAAGAAGCCGAACATCTGGCCGGGGCGGTTCGGCTTCCACGAGCTGTTCCACACGTGCACGGTCATCGCCTTCCTGTGCCACTGGACGGCGATCCTGCTCATCGTGCTGAACCCGCTCGGCTGGTAGCTACTCGCCGTTCCGCGCGGCCTCCTCGGCATCCAGCTTCTCGTTGACCGCCGCGCGATAGGTGACCCGGCGCGTGCGGCGCACCATGTCGACGACGAGCAGCACGACGACGACGACGATCCCGAAGGTGACGACGAACCCCCAGACGCCGGGGGTGACGATGGTGGGATCGATCTCCTCGCCCGGAGGGGGCGTCGACAGCCAGAGCACGGGGAGCCCTTCCGATTGCGAATAACCTGGACTCCAGGGTAACGGAGGCACGATGGTCGACTCAGCGCTCGCGGAGCGGTACGGGCGCACCGGCACCGACCGTCGGCGGCGGCTCGTGCTCGGGATCGCGGCCGCGTCGGGCGTGCTCCTCGCCGTCGTCGCCTGGGTCGTCTGGGTGGGGCTGTTCAGCCCGTCGGCGAGTCTCGAGGCCCGCGACACCGGGTACTCGGGTCCGGGAGGCGGCGCGCTCACGTCCGACGACGCGAGCGTCGACATCCGCTTCGAGGTCACGACCGACCCCGGCACCCCGGTCTCGTGCGCGCTCCAGGCGCTCAACGAGCAGTTCGCCATCGTCGGCTGGAAGGTCGTCGAGCTCGCGCCCGCCGAGAGCCGCACCCGCTCGCTCGTCGAGAACGTGCGGGTGACGGAGCCCGCCGTCACCGGGTTGATCTACCGCTGCTGGCTGACCTAGCATGGGGCGATTGCCCGGCTTCGGCCGGGCTCGCGTTTTATCCGGGGTCCGTCCCCGCTCGTCCCGCTAGGAGCAACCCGATGTCCGACGCCGCCACCACCTGGCTCACCCAGGAGTCCTTCGACCGCCTCTCCGCCGAGCTCGCCGAGCTCGAGGGCCCCGCGCGCCTCGACATCGCGAAGAAGATCGAGGCCGCGCGCGAGGAGGGCGATCTCAAGGAGAACGGCGGCTACCACGCCGCGAAGGACGAGCAGGGCAAGATCGAGGCCCGCATCCGTCAGCTGACCGACCTGCTGCGCCACGCGACCGTGGGCGAGCCGCCCGCCGCGTCGGGCGTCGTCGAGGTCGGCACGGTCGTGACGGCGAAGATCGGCGGCAGCGAGTCGCGCTTCCTGCTCGGCAACCGCGAGATCGCCGGCGACGCGAGCGAGATCGACGTCTACCCCGCGACGAGCGCGCTCGCGGTGGCGATCCTCGGCCTGAAGGTCGGCGCGACGACGTCGTTCACGGCGCCCTCCGGCAAGGACATCTCGGTCGAGATCGTCAAGGTGGAGACCTACACGGGCTGACGGCTCGCGCCCGCGGGCCCGGGGGTCTCGATCGCCTCGTAGACACCGCCGTGGAACCCCGTGAGCGCGACGGGCTCGCCGTCGACCGCGAGGACGTAGCGGGGAGGCTCCCCCACCTGGGCGGGAAGCCGCGCACGCACCTCGTCGAGCACGTGGATGCCCTCCTGCGAGATCCAGCGGGCGCCGACATCCCGGATCGCCGCGAGCGCGTCGCGTCGCCGTTCGGGGGCGAGGTAGTTGAGCACCGCCGTGTGGAGGACGACGAGGGTCGCCTCCGGCGGCGCCTCCGCGGCGAGCCGCGGCAGCTCCTCGACGAGGTCGCCGCGGACCAGTCGCACGGGCTGCTCCCGGACGAGCGCGAGGGCGCTGCGCAGCCGGTCGCGGCGCTCGTGCTGCCCGGGCCAGATGAGCAGCTCGAGCCACTCCGCATCCTCGGGGTCGTGCGCGTCGATCGGGTTCAGGTCGATCCCGGCCCGCCAGACGACCTCGGGCATCCGGGTGGGGGCGTCGGCTCCGGAGACGCGCGTGGAGATCACGACGCGCGGGTCCGAGCCCAGCGTCGAGACCGTGCCGTCGTCGGTCTCGAAGCGATAGGAGTAGCGGTCCGGGATGAGGCACAGCCCCGCCGAGGCGCCGACCTCGAGGAGCGCCAGCGGGCCCTCGAGCGTGCCGAGCACGGGGAGCAGCGTGCCGCACCGCGCCGCCTCGTTGGTCTGCGTCGACCGAGTCAGCACCGTCCCGCGGACGGCCTCCCAGTTCCCCCGCAGCCAGGCACCCGCGACCGGGTACGGCTCGAGCGGGATGCCGTGCCGGCGCGCCGACGCGAACACGAGCTGCGGCTGGGAACGGCGACCCGGCAGCTCGGCCAGGCGCTCGAGCATCGCGGCATCCTCGGCGAGCGCCGCCGCCCATCCGCGATAGAGCTCCGACGCGCCCGCGAACTCGTGCTCGGCCGACCAGGCGTAGTGGGCGGCGATCTCGGCCGGGGTCGCCACGACCTCAGACCCGGGTGTCGACCCGCGGGCGGTAGCCGGCATCCCGCAGATGCTGCAGCACCTCTTCGGCGTGCTGGGTGCCCTTGGTCTCCATGTGGATCTCGATCCCGACCTCGGTGATCTGCAGGCCGGTGCCGTGGCGGGTGTGCAGCACCTCGACGACGTTGGCGTTCGCCTGCGAGATGATCTCGGCGATGCGCGCGAGCTGGCCCGGGCGGTCGGGCAGCGGGATGTCGACCTTGAGGTAGCGCCGGTCGGCGACGAGGCCGCGGCTGATGACCCGCTCCATGATCATCGGGTCGATGTTGCCGCCCGAGAGCACGACCACCGTCGGACCGTGCAGCTCGAGCTCCCCGAACAGCAGGGCCGCGACGCCCGCGCCGCCGGCCGGCTCGACGACGAGCTTGGCGCGCTCGAGCAGCACGACGAGGGCCCGGGCGATGTCGTCGTCGCTCACCGTGACGACGTCGTCGACCGTGCGGCTGATGATCTCGAAGTTCAGCGCGCCGGGACGGGCGACCGCGATGCCGTCGGCGATCGTCGGCCCGACGACGACGGGGGTGATCTCGCCCGCCGCGAGCGACGCGGGGTAGGGCGCGGCGTTGCGCGCCTGCACGCCGATCACCCGGATGTCGCGGTCGGGGGCCGCGAGGGCGAGCGCCGACGCGATCCCCGAGATGAGGCCGCCCCCGCCGATCGGCACCACCACCGTCGCGACGTCGGGCACCTGCTCGAGGATCTCGAGCGCGACGGTGCCCTGCCCGGCGATCACGGCGGGGTGGTCGAACGGCGGGATGAAGACGGCGCCCGTGCGGGTGCAGAACTCCTGCGCCGCGGCGTTGGTCTCGTCGAAGACGTCGCCGTGCAGCACGACCTCGGCGCCGTACCCGCGGGTGGCCTGCAGCTTCGGCAGCGCGACGCCGTTGGGCATGAAGATCGTCGCCGCGATCCCGAGCTCCCGCGCGGCGAGGGCGACGCCCTGGGCGTGGTTGCCGGCCGACGAGGCGACGACGCCGAGCGCGCGCTCCTCCGGCGTGAGCTGCGAGAGGCGGTTGTACGCGCCCCGGATCTTGTACGAACCCGTGCGCTGGAGGTTCTCGGTCTTGAGGAAGACGGGCTGCCCGGCGATCTCGGAGAGGAAGCGCGAGCGCTCCATGGGCGTCGTCTCGGCGACGGCGGAGACCCGCTCGCGGGCGGCGCGGAAGTCGTCGAGGGTCGGCCCGGGGAGCGCCGCCCGGTCGAGCTCAGCCCGCACGGCGGCGCCCCGGGGCGGGCAGCTGCGTCGTCACGTCGGCGACGGTCGGATGGGGGTTGGTGCGCCAGTCGCCGCGCGCGATGTAGCCGATGCCGCCGTTGAGCACCGCGACGAGCGGCACGGCGAACAGGGCGCCGGGGATGCCCGCGGCGAAGCCGCCCGTCGCGACCGCGAGCACGATCGCGAGCGGGTGGATCTTCACGACCGACCCGATGAGCAGCGGCTGCAGCACGTGGCCCTCGACCTGCTGCACGAGGATCACGATGCCGAGCATGACGAGCGACTCGATCGGACCGAGGAACACGAGCGCGACGAAGACCGCCATCGCGCCCGAGACGACCGCGCCGACGACCGGCACGAACGAGGCGAGGAAGACGGCGATCGCGATCGGGATGACGAGGGGGAACTCGCGCCCCGTGAAGGCGCCGAGCAGGAAGGCGCCGAGGCCGATGCCGACCGCGTCGATCGCCGCGACGACGATCTGCACCTTCACGAACGTCGTGAGCGTGAGCCAGGCCGCCTGGCCGCCGCCGACGATCGCCGCGCGGGCGTTGTTCGGGAACAGCTTCACGACCCACTGCCAGATGCGCCGGCCGTCGATGAGGATGAACAGCGTCGTGAAGAGCGCGAGCACGAGGCCGGCCAGGATGTGGCCCGCGAGCGAGCCGGCCTCGAGCGCCGGGTCGATCAGCGGGGTCAGATCGCCGCTGAAGTTCTCGAACAGGCCGTCGACGTAACCCTGGATGTCGGCGTCGCTCAGCTCGAACGGCGGCTGGGCGAGGAACTCCTTGAGCTCCTCGTAGCGCTCGAGCGTGCGCTCCTGCAGCGCCGGCCAGCCCGCGCGCACCTGCGTGACGATGAGGGTGATGAGCCCCGCGACGACGGCGATGACGGCGATCTCGTTCACCGTCACGGCGAGCCACTTCGGCCAGCCCTTGCGCTGCAGCCAGTTGCTGAACGGCACGAGCAGCGCGGCCAGCAGCACGCCGATGAAGAACGGGATGGCGACGTACCGCAGCTGCACGATGAGGAAGCCGACGACCGCGATGACGGCCAGCACGACGAGCAGTCGCCACGACCACGCCGCGGCGACGCGCATGCCGAACGCGACCTTGTCGTCGGGCTTCGGCGGAGCCGCCTGCGCGACCGCGGTGGCCACCTCGGCGGCCTTGCGGACGCGCCTGCTCGGCGCCGGACGCGTGCTGCCCTCCTCGGGCGTTCCCTGGACTCGAGCCACGGAGTCAGTCTAGGCGCGGCGCCTCGATCACCCCGCCGGGGTTGCGCTCACCGGGTTCCCGCGGAACGACACCCGCACGGCGTCGCCGGGCGCCGGCTGCAGCGCGACGTCGTGCTGCACGCTGAGCAGCGTCCCGTCGTCGAGCCGCACCGCGGTGCGCCGCAGCGAGCCGAGGAAGCTCGATGCGACGACGGTGGCCGGGATGCCGGCATCCTTCGCCCTCGACGCCGCAGCGGTCGACAGCACGACGTCCTCGGGACGCACGTAGGCGAGCACGGGGCCGTCGGCCGGCGCCTCGCCGAGCACGGCGAAGGTCGTCCCGTAGGCGGTGATCGCGCCGCGTTCCAGCGAGCCCGGCACGCGGTTGGACAGCCCGACGAAGTCGGCCACGAACGGCGATCCGGGGCGCACGTAGAGGTCCTCCGGAGTGCCGATCTGCTCGATGCGGCCCGCGCGCATGACGGCGACCCGGTCGGCGACGGCGAGCGCCTCCTCCTGGTCGTGCGTCACGAACAGCGTCGTGATGCCGAGCTCGGTCTGGATGCGGCGGATCTGCTCGCGGAGCTGCACCCTCACCTTCGCGTCGAGTGCCGAGAGCGGCTCGTCGAGCAGCAGCACGCGCGGGCGGGTCACGAGGGCACGGGCGAGGGCGACGCGCTGCTGCTGACCGCCGGAGAGCTGGTGCGCGAAGCGCTCCCCGCGGTCGCCGAGCCCGACGAGCTCGAGAGCCTCGAGCGCCCGCGACCGGCGCTCCCCCGCGGCGACCTTGCGCATCCTGAGCCCGAACTCGACGTTCTCGAGCACCGTCATGTGCGGGAAGAGCGAGTAGGCCTGGAACACCATGCCGATGTCGCGCCTGTTGGTCGGCAGAGCGGAGACGTCGGCGCCGTCGATCGAGATCGTTCCGCCGTCGATGGCCTCGAGGCCGGCGAGCGAGCGGAGGGCGGTCGTCTTGCCGCAGCCCGAGGGCCCCAGCAGCGCGACGAACTCGCCCGGCGCGAGGTCGAGCGAGAACTCGTCGAGGGCGCGCATCGCGCCGTACTCCTTGACGACTCCGCGCAGGGCGACGGTCGCCGGGGTCGAGGCGAGGGCCGCGGACGGCGACGGGGCGGTGACGGTCATGACTTGCTCCGGTTCCCGGCCGATCCGATGCGGCCGATGACGAGAAGGAGGACGAACGCGAACGCGAGCGCGAGGAGCGCGAGGATGGCGGCGACCCAGGGGTCGGACTGCGACAGCTGGAGGATCGCGGTCTGGAGGTTTCGGCGGTTGAGGAGGCTCGCGATCGTGAACTCGCCGAGCACGACCGCGACCGTGATGAACGCCGCCGCGAGCACGCCGCGACGGAGGTTCGGCAGCAGCACGCGCCCCAGCACGACGGGCCAGCTCGCCCCGAGCGAGCGCGCCGCCTCGCTGAGGGTGAGCACGGGAACGGCGTCGAGGTTCGACTGGATGGCGCGGTAGGCGTAGGGCAGCACGAGGATGCCGTACGCGAATGCGAGAGTCCACGTGCCGCTGCCGAAGATCGAGACGACGACCGAGTAGACGGGGGCGAGGCCGACGACGAGCACGATCGCCGGCACGGTGATCGGGATGATGCACACGAACTCGAGCACGCGACGGAGCCTCGGGAGCGAGATGTGCACGAGCAGCATCGTCGGCAGGAGGACGAGCAGCACGATCGCCACCGTCACGCCCGCGAGCACGAACGAGTTGCCGATCGCCTGGAAGAGCTGCCGGTAGTCGCGCGCGTTCTCCGGGTCGAGGAGCCCCGTCCAGTGGGCGAGCGTGTAGCTCCCCGTGAGGCCGTCGCGCAGCGAGAACTCGAGGAGCGCGAGCAGCGGCACGGCGAAGACGACGCCCACGAGCACGAGGATGACGACGCGCGTGACGCGTGACGGCTCGAGACCGAGGGGCACCGGCCCCGTCACCCGGCGGCTCATCGCTGCCACCGCGACGTGCGCGAGGCCAGCACCGAGTAGCCCCACATGACGACGACCATCACGACGATCATCCCGAGCGCGAGCGCGCCCGCCATGTTCTCGCGCCCGAGCACGGTCTCCGAGACGAGCGCCGCCCGGATCTGCAGCGGGACGATCTGCGATCCCTGGCTGATGAGCGCCGCGGCCGTCGCGTAGGAGGAGAAGGCGTTCGCGAAGAGCAGCAGCAGGCTGCCGAGGAACGACGGCGCCAGCACGGGACCTGCGATGCGGGTCCAGAACGTCCAGCGCGTGCCGCCGAGGGTCGCAGTGGCCTCGGCCCACTGCGCCTTGAGTCCCTCGAGGGCGGGGAGGAACGTGATGACCATGAGCGGCACCTGGAAGTAGACGTAGACGGGGAGCAGGCCGGGAACCTGGTAGATCCACGGACCGTCGGCGAACAGCTCGATCCCGAGCGTCTCGCGCAGCCAGAGCGTGAGAAGGCCCTGGGTGCCGATCGCGGCGATGAAGGCGAACGCGAGCATGACGCCGCCGAACTGGGCGAGCACGCTCGATCCCGATTCGACGACGAAGCGCAGCGCCCCCGCGGGCTCGGTGCCGAGCATCGCGAAGCACACGAGTGCGCCGACGACCGCGCCGACGACCGCCGTGACCGCGGATACCCAGAACGAGCTGGCGAACGTGCCGAGCACCGCGGGCTCGAAGACGCCGGCGAGGTTGGCGAACGTGAATTCGCCGTCCTCGGTGAAGAAGCCCGTCGTGACGGCGAGCACGGTCGGGATCGCGAGGAAGATCACGACGTACACCGCGAAGGGGGTGAGCCCCAGGAGGGCCCACCCCCGACGTGAACGCGTTCGAGGCGTCATGGGAGGCGCGATCAGGAGATCGCGGCGGCCCACTTCTCGGCGAGCAGCGCGGCCGCGGCCTCGGCCTGCTCGGGCGTCGGCGTGACGAGGTCGCCCTCGAGCGCGCCGATCACGTCGAGCGCCTCCTGGTCGATCGTGCCGGCATCCTCCAGCGCCGAGAGCGTCACCGGATAGGCGCCGCCGACGATGAAGAGGTTCTGCACCTCGGCGCTGTAGAGGAACTCCATCCACAGGCGAGCCGCGGCGGGGTGCGGGGCGTCGTCGTTCACGGCCTGGTTGTAGAACGAGGTGTAGACGGTGCCGGGCAGCGTCGTGACCTCCCAGCCGTCGACCTTGTTCGCGTAGGAGAGGTTGTTGTAGCTCCAGTCGAACGCGACCTTGATCTCGCCCGACGCGATCGCCGCGTCGGTCACGTTGAGCGGCAGGAAGTTGCCCGCGTCGTTGAGCTCCGCGAAGAAGTCGATGCCCGCCTGGAAGTCATCGAGGTCGCCGCCGTTCTGCACGGTCGCGAGCCCGACGGCCGCGAAGGCCGCGCCCGCCTGCGTCGGGTCTCCGTTGATCGCGACAGCGCCGCGGAAGTCGTCGCCGAGGAGGTCGTCGAGCGACTCCGGCTTCGGCACCTCGTGGGAGTTGTAGCCGATCGACATCGAGCCCGTGTAGTCGTTCACCCAGAGGCCCGTGGCCTCCTTGTTCCCGTCGGGGATCTCGTCCCAGTTCGCGACCTGGTAGGGCGCGAAGTAGTCGAGCGAGTCGAGGGTCACGGCGGTGCCGAGGTCGAAGACATCCGGAGCCGTGTCCTGGCCACGGAGGTTGTCCGCCGCCTGGATCTCCTCGGCCGACGAGATGTCGGGGTCGGCCGAGTTGACGATGATGTCGTACTTCTCCTCGAAGAGCGCCTTGATCTCGCCGTAGTTCGCCCAGGTGTCGGGCAGGGCGATGACGTTCAGCTCGCCCTCGGCCTGCGCGGCCGCGATGAGGGCGTCGAGTCCGCCGAAGTCCTCGGCGGACGTGGCGGCGGCCGCGTCGACGTCCGAGGGGGCCGGGGTGTCCGACCCGGCGCAAGCGCTGAGTCCGACGGCGAGAGCGGCAGCGGCCGCGACGCCGACGAGGGCACGCGTGGTGATCACAATTCCTCCGTGTGGGTGCTGGCGCGGTCCAGGGTGTGACCGCGACGGGGCGACGCTAGGCACCCGGAACGACCGCGCGGGGTCGCCTCGGTGAACGGCGGACGACTCGCGGGTTTCCGACGTGGCTGTCGTCCCCCGTCGCCGTGTCCGTCGCCGTGGCTAGGGTCGGAGGATGGTCGAGCGGATGTCGGCGGCGAGCGCTCGACGCGTGGCCCTCGCGGCTCAGGGGTTCGGCGTCCCGCGGCCGCCGACCGTCGGCACGCGGCAGCTCAACCTGCTGCTGCAGCGCCTCGGCGTGCTGCAGATCGACTCCGTCAACGTGTTCGAGCGCAGTCACTACCTGCCCGTCCTGGCGCGTCTCGGGCCGTACGACAAGGCTCTGCTCGACCGGCTGACGCTGCGACCGAGGGCCCCGTATCTCGAGTACTGGGCGCACGTCGCGACGTTCGTGCCGCGCGACGACTGGCCGCTGTGGAAGTGGCGCATGGCGCGGATGCGCGAGAAGTACACGCGGCCCGGCGAATGGGTGCCCGCGCATCCCGAGATGATGCGCTTCGTGCTCGACGAGCTGCGGACCCACGGTCCGCGGGCGGCGAGCGAGATCGAGCACGAGGAGAACGTGCGCCGCGGGCCGTGGTGGGGTCTGTCCGACATCAAGGAGGCGCTCGAGTACCTCTTCGTGTTCGGCGAGGTGACGACGGCCGGGCGCAAGGGCTTCGAGCGCGTCTACGCGCTGCCCGAGCAGGTGCTGCCGAGCGAACTGCTGAACGCCGAGATGCCGGTCGACGACGCGCAGCGCGAGCTCGTGCGGCGCGCGCTGCGGTCGCACGGCATCGGCACGGCGAAGGACATCGCCGACTACTACCGGCTGTACGTGGCGACCGCGGCCCGTCTGCTCGAGGAGCTCGTCGAGAGCGGGGAGGCGTCACGGGTGACCGTGGAGGGCTGGAAGGCGCCGGCGTACCTCGCCACGGGCGCGCGCATCCCGCGACGCATCGAGACCGCGGCGCTCCTGTCGCCGTTCGATCCGGTCGTGTGGGAGCGCGACCGCGCGCTGCGGATGTTCGGCTTCCACTACCGCATCGAGATCTACACGCCGGCCCCGAAGCGGGTGTTCGGCTACTACACGCTCCCCGCGCTCGTCGACGAGCGCCTCGTGGGGCGTCTCGACCTCAAGAGCGACCGGCGGGCCGGGGTGCTCCGCGTGCAGTCCGCCTGGCGCGAGGAGGGGGCGCCCCGGGGGTCGGTGGAGCGACTCGTCCCCGTGCTCCGCGAGACCGCCGCGTGGCAGGGCCTCGGCGACATCACGGTGGCGCCGCGCGGCGACTGGGCCGACGACCTCGCCGGCGCGCTCGGAACGTCGGTCGGCTAGAACTTCGCGGCGTTGCCGAGCAGACGCGCGACGCGATCGGCGATCGGCGGGTGCGTCGAGAACAGCCGGGCGAGGAAGCCCGGGCGGTTCGGGTCGGAGATCCACAGGTGCGACATCGACGTGTTGGTGCGCGCCACGGGGCGTCCGTACTCGCCGAGCTTCTGCAGCGCCGAGGCCAGCGCCTCCGGATGCCGCGTGGTGAGGGCGCCCGTGGCATCCGCGAGGTACTCCCGCTGGCGTGACACGGCGGCCTGCACGACGCCCGCGACGATCGGGGCGAGGATCGCGGCGACGATGCCGATCGCGAGGATGATGAGCGCCGCCGGTCCGGCGTTGCTGTCGCGGCTGCGGCCGCCCCAGAAGATCATGCGGAAGATGATGTCGGCGATGAGGCCGATCGCGATGACGAGCCCGAACACGACGAGCGAGACCCGGATGTCGTAGTTCTTCACATGGCCCATCTCGTGGGCCATGACGCCCTCGAGCTCCGAGTCGGTCATGAGCTCGAGCAGCCCGGTCGTCGCGGCGACGACGGCGTGCTCGGGATCGCGGCCCGTGGCGAACGCGTTCGGCGCCGGGTCGTGGATGACGTACACCTTCGGCATCGGCATGCCCTCGGTGATCGCGAGATTCTCGACGATGCGGTACAGCCGGGGCTCGTCCGACTTCTGGATCTGGTGCGCGCCCGAGAGCGCGAGCGTCTGCCGCGTCGCCATGAAGTACTGGAAGACCGCGTAGGCCGCCGCGATCACGATCGTGATGACGGCGATCGACCAGTCGCCGACGATCCACGCCGAGAGGGCGCCGAGCCCGCCGATGATCAGCAGGAACAGCAGGATGATGAAGACGGTGTTGCGCTTGTTCTTCGCGATGGCTGAGTACATCGGGCTTCCTCGGAGTCGGGACGACGAAGGCTCCGCCGGGAGTCCGGCGGAGCCTCACATCAGTGGGTCAGAACTGCACCTTCGGCGGCTCCGCGATGGCCGACGGCTCGTCGACCTCGAAGAACTCGCGCTCGGTGAAGCCGAGGCCGCGCACGAAGAGCGTGTTCGGGAACACCTTGATCTTCGTGTTGAGCTCGCGCACGCCGCCGTTGTAGAAGCGACGCGACGCCTGGATCTTGTCCTCGGTGTCGACGAGCTCGCCCTGGAGCTGGAGGAAGTTCTGGTTGGCCTGCAGCTGCGGGTACGCCTCGGCGACCGCGAAGAGGCTCTTGAGGGCCTGCTGGAAGTGGTTCTCCGCCGCGCCCGCCTCGGCCGGCGTCGACGCGTTGACCGTCTCCGAGCGGGCCTTCGTGACGTTCTCGAAGACCTGCTTCTCGTGGGCCGCGTAGCCCTTGACGGCCTCGATGAGGTTCGGGATGAGGTCGGCGCGGCGCTTGAGCTGCACCGTGATGTCGCTCCACGCCTCGTCGACGCGGACATTGAGCCGGACGAGGCCGTTGTACGTCGCCCAGAGGTAGCCGCCCACGATGACCACGAGGCCAACGATCACGACGATGACGATGAGGATCTCCATGCCCGACAGCATAGGGGTCCGTCAGCGCATTTTCGCCGAGAGCACCTCGCGGAGCCAGTGGAACGACGCCTTCGGCCGACGCTCCTGCGTCTCGCGGTCGACGGCGACGAGACCGAACAGCTGGGTGTACCCGGCCGCCCACTCGAAGTTGTCCAGGAACGACCACACGTAGTAGCCCTCGACGTCGACGCCGGGCACCTCCGAGGCCGCCGCGGCGATGTGCCGCGCGAGGTAGTCGATGCGGTCGCGGTCGTCGATCCGGCCGTCGGCCGCGGGCTCGTCGGGGAAGCTCGCCCCGCCCTCGGTGAACAGCACGGGCGGCAGCTTCCCGGCGTACCGGTCGGCGAACTGGCCGAGCAGCACCTTCACGAGCTCGGGGGCGTCCGCCCAGCCGAAGCCCGTCGACGGGTACTCGGGCCACGGCTCGAGACGCAGCGGGAGGTCGAGCATGGCCGTCGAGTGGCCGTCGTGCGTGCCGCGCTTGAGCTTCGGCGGGCCGGCCGCGACCCGGCTCGGGAAGTAGTACTGGATGCCGTAGAAGTCGACCGGCTCGGACATGATGCGCGCGTCCCCGGGGTGCGGCAGCGCCGCGAGCCGCAGGGCGAGGCCGACGAGGCCGGGCGGGCGCTTGCCGAGCAGCACGGGGTCGGCGAACACGCGGTTGTTGAGGATGTCGAAGTTGCGCGCGGCGAACCCGTCGAGCCAGCGCGAGCTCGCGGCGAAGACCGGGCTGTGCGCGTTGGAGATGCCGATGCGTCCCGCCACGGGCACCTCGCGCAGCGCCCGCGCGGCGAGACCGTGGCCGAGCAGCAGATTGTGAGCCGCGCGCACCCCGGCGAGCCAGAGGCCGCGCCCCGGGGAGTGCACGTCGAGCGTGTAGCCCTCGAGCGCGAGCGTCGCGGGCTCGTTGATGGTCACCCAGTCGGCGACGCGATCCCCGAACGCCTCCCCGGCGAGGCGCGCGTAGTCGGCGAACCTGTAGGCGGTGTCGCGGTGCGTCCAGCCGCCGTGGTGCTCGAGCTCGGCGGGGGTGTCCCAGTGGAACAGCGTCGCCATCGGGCGGATGCCGGCGGCGAGCAGCTCGTCGATCAGCCGGTCGTAGAACGCGAGCCCCTCGGCGTTCGCCGGACCCCGGCCGCCCGGCTGCACACGGGGCCACGAGATCGAGAACCTGTAGGCGTCGACGCCGAGCTCCTCGAGCAGCGCGACGTCCTCCGGCATCCGGTGGTAGTGGTCGGCCGCGATCATCGCGTCGCTGCCGTCGAGCACGGTGTCGCCGCGAGCGGCGAAGTCGTCCCAGCCGGCCCGCCCGCGCGCCTCGGAGCCGCCCTCGATCTGGTAGGCCGACGTGCTCGTGCCGAGGATGAAGCCGGGCGGCAGCCTCGCCGCCAGCTCCTCGGGTGTCACGCTCCGATTCTGGCGGAACGGATCAGCGTCGACGTGCCTCTTGCACTCGGCGGAACCAGTGGTAAGAGGACTTCGGCGTGCGCACGAGCGTCTCGGTGTCGAGGTGCACGATCCCGAAGCGCTGCGTGAAGCCCGCCGCCCACTCCCAGTTGTCGACGAACGTCCACACGTAGTAGCCGTCGACGCGCGGGTGCGCCGCCGCGACGGCGATGTGCCGACGGAGGTAGTCGATCCGGTCGCGGTCGTCGACCGTGCCCTCGGGGCCGACCGGGTCGGGGAAGCTCGCGCCGCCCTCCGTGATCTGGATGCGGGGCAGCCGGTCGCCGTAGCGCGCGTGCAGCTGATCGAGGAGCACGCCGAGCGACTCGGGCGCGATCGGCCAGTCGAAGGCGGTGACGGGATGCTCGGGGAACGGCTCGAGCTTGAACGGCACCTCCTTCATCACCTCGGCGTGTCCGTCGGGCACCGACCCGGACGGGTCGGCACCGGCCGACACGCGCGAGGGGAAGTAGTAGTTGAGCCCGTAGAAGTCGAGCGGTCGAGAGATGACCGCTCGGTCGCGGCCCAGGCGCGCGAGCATCCCGAGCCCGAGTCGCTCGAGCCCGCGGGCGCCGCGCGGCAGCTCGGCGTCGCGTCCGAGCAGCACGGGATCGGCGAACAGGCGGTTGTGCACGAAGTCGAAGAGGTCGGCGGCGTCGCCGTCCTCCCGGGAGTCGGTCGCCGGCTCGACCGGGGTGTGCACGTTCGTGATGCCGATCCGGCCCGCCACGGGGACGGCGCGGAGGGCGTCGACCGCGAGACCGTGCGCGCGCAGCAGGTTGCGCACCGCGCGGATGGCGCCGAAGAGCTTCGCGCGGCCCGGGGCGTGCACGCCGAGCGCGTACCCGTCGAGGATGACGGTGGTCGGCTCGTTGAGGGTGATCCAGTCGGCGACGCGATCGCCGAACGCCTCTCCCGCCGCGGCGGCGTACTCGGCGAACCTGTCCGCGGTGTCGCGCCGCAGCCAGCCGCCGCGCTCCTCCAGCGGCGCCGGGGTGTCCCAGTGGAACAGCGTCACGACGGGCCTGATCCCGGCCTCGAGCAGCCCGTCGAGCACGCGGTCGTAGTAGGCGACGGCCTTCGGGTTCACCGGCCCCCGCCCGTCGGGCAGCAGCCGGCTCCACGACAGGGAGAAGCGGGAGGCGTCGACCCGCGCCTGCCGCATGAGCGCGAGATCCTCGTCGACGCGGTGGTACGCGTCGGCGGTCACGGCGGGCGTCGAGCCGTCGCGGATGCGTCCGGGCTCGGCGGCGAAGACATCCCACGTCGACGGCGTGCGGCCGTCCTCGTCCCAGGCGCCCTCGATCTGGGGGGCGGCGGAGGCCACCCCGAGCACGAAGTCCGGCCGCAGCCGTGCGGCGAGCTCCTCCGCGGCGGGTTGAGTGCCGCGCGGAGCGCGGTGTATCGAAACCGCCCCAGAGTTGCTCGTGCGGGGTTTCGATACACCGTCCGCTGCGCGGCCGGCACTCAACCCGCGGTCATCGCTCATGCGCCGAGCACGCGGTCGAGGTAGCGGTTGGCGAACCGCCGGTCGGGATCGAGCTCGTCGCGCACGCGCAGGAAGTCGTCGAACCGCGGGTAGGCCGGCCGCAGATCGTCGGCGGAGCGGAAGTGCATCTTCCCCCAGTGCGGGCGCCCGTCGTACGTGCGCATCAGGGCGTCGAACGCGCCGAAGTACTCCGTCGGATCGTCGCGGTAGTACCGGTGCACGGCGATGTAGGCGCTCGGGCGACCGTGGGCGGTCGACATCCAGTTCTCGTCGGGCGCGGCCGCGCGCACCTCGACGGGGAAGGAGATGCGCCAGCCGTGGCGCTCGATGAGTCCGCGCACGTCGCGCAGCGCCTGCGGCAGGGCGTCGAACGGGATCGCGTACTCGCTCTCGCGGAACCGCACGAGCCGCGGGCTCGCGTAGATCTCGGAGGAGACGCCCGTGCGCACGCCCTCGCCGTAGACGCCCGTCGCGAAGCGGCTGAGCGCGGGCACCGCGGCCGGCAGCAGGTGCCCGACCGCCTGCTGCGCGCGCAGCGCCTCGTTCTCGAGCAGCCGCTTCTCGGCCCAGAGCGCGACGGGGTTCGGCGTCGCGAAGGCCGTGTCGGCAGGCAGCCGCGTCTTCGTCTGCGTCATCGCCTTGTCGGTGTGCGGCCACCAGTAGAACTCGAAGTGGTCGGCCGCGGCGACGAGCTCGGGCCACGCGTCGAGCACCTCGTCGAACGGCCGCGGCTTGTCGGCGGAGCGCAGCACGAACGCGTCGACGCACTGCAGCTCGACCTCCACGAGGATGCCGAGGGCGCCGAGGCCGAGGCGCACGGCCGGCAGCAGCTCGGGTCGCTCCGTCTCGGACACCCGCAGCACCTCGCCGGATCCGGTGACCAGGGTCGCGGCGGTGATCTGGGCCGCGAGTCCGCCGAACCGGATGCCCGTGCCGTGCGTGCCGGTCGACGTCGCCCCGGCGATCGACTGCCGGTCGATGTCGCCCATGTTCTGCAGCGCGAGGCCGTGGGCGGCGAGAAGCGGGCCGAGGTCGAACAGGCGCGTGCCGGCGGCGACGCGCACG
>JAEWKY010000280.1 GCA_023457615.1 Actinomycetes bacterium
GGCCCAGCCCGAGAACGGCGTCATGCCGTCGACATCCCGGCCGATGCGCAGCTCGCGCCGCGCCCGCAGCTGCTCGTCGCGGGGCTCCGCGCCGTCGGGGTCGAGGGCGTCGCGCCACAGGCGGGCATGGAGGGCGACCACGTCGGCGGGCTCGGAGCGGGCGACCTCGACGAGATGCTGCTCGGCCGCGTCGCGGTCGTCGAGCGAAGCCCGGTCGGCGCACTGGGCGAGGCATCCCGTGATGACGGCCGCGGCATCCGTGCCGATCGCACCCTCGGCGAGTGCCGCCGCGACGAGTGGGTACTCGGCGGGCAGCGGCGTGCCTTCGAGGGCGGCCCGCCGGGCGACCCGGATTCCGAGCCTCAGCCGGCGGGCGGCCTCACGCGCCGAGACACGCGTCAGACGCTCGAGCAGCGCCCCGGGTGCGCGGCAGCCGTGCCGGCGCGCGACCGAGGCCTCGCCGAGCTCGGGTCGCGACCGATGAGCGAGATCGGCAGCCGCCGTGACCCGGAGGGCGTCGGCGAGACGGCCCGCCTCCTCCACCGTCGCGGCCCACGCGCAGGCCTCCGCGTCATCCCGAGCGCCACCATCCGCGGCGACGATCTCGCGCAACCGCGTGATCGTCTCCTCGAGGGTCGCCGTCCGGTTCATGAGAACACGATGACACGCACCGTCGACATCGTTTTCCCTGGTCAGAGCCATATTTGACTGTGGATAACCGGCCTGACTCCAGCCCTGCGGAGGACGACCCCGCCCGCCACGGCTCAGCGCGCGGCGGCGTCCGGGCGGCGCGACCCGCGCTGCTCGTGCTCCACGTCGGCGACCGCGGGAGCCGTGCCGCCTCGACGCGCGGGCTGCCACCACTGCCCCGCGCCATCGACGGGGTAGATGTCCTGGAGCTGATCGGTGAGCCGCTGCAGCTCGGCGCGGAGGGCATCCGAGGCGTCGTGGATGTCGTCGCCGGCGCCGACCCGCACCGGCTCGCCGATCGCGACGTAGACGGGCACCCCGACCCGCTCGCGCGCTCGGGCCTTCGCGCCCTTCGCGAGGATGCGGTGCGCACCCCAGACGGCGACCGGCACGAGCGGCACCCCCGCCTGCTGGGCGAGCCGCACCGCCCCGGCCTTGATGCGCTGCACCTCGAAGCTGCGGCTCACGGTGCCCTCGGGGAAGACGCCGATGAGCTCACCTCCCTGCAGCGCCGTGATCGCCTCGTCGTAGGCGTGCGAGCCCGCCGCCCGGTCGACCGGGATGTGCTTCATGTTGCGCATGAAGGCGCCGAGCGGCCAGCCCCGGAACGCGGCCTTCTTCGCCATGAAGCGGATGCGGCGCCGGTTGGCGAGCCAGGTCACCCACTCGACGATCGCGAACTCGAGGTAGCCGAAGTGCGTGATCGCGATCACCGCGCCGCCGTCGAGCGGGAGGTTCTCGCGTCCCGCGACCCGCAGCTTCACCCGGAGCGTGCCGAACAGCAGCCGGCCGAGGGTGATCGCCCCGGTGTAGATCGGCTCGTTCCGGTAGCGACGGGGCATGTCCCGAGGGTACGCCGTCAACCCTCGGAGGCCTCCCGCACGTCGTGACGGTGGACATCCCTCGACCTGGGAGGCATCATGCGCACGACCATCCCGCTCACCGCCGCGACCCTGCTGCTGCTCGCCGGCTGCACCGCCCCCGTCGGCACCCCGATCGACGAGGAGCCGGTGGACCAGACCGGCGAGGCCGCTCCCCCGTGCGTCGTCGGCACGTGGCAGCTCGACGTCGCCGACTACGAGGCGCAGTCGGCGACCTACCTCGCGGGACTGGGCATCCCGGTGGCGGAGTTCGCCATGACCGGGTCGGGCGAGGCCACCTTCACGGCCGACGGCCTCCTCGCGGCCGACATCGACCTGCTCGTGAACGCGGTGCTGGATGCCGGCGACGTGCGGGTGCCGGTCGAGCAGCGCACCGCGTACACGGGGTCGGGCGACTGGCGCGAGGGCGACGAGCCGTGGTCGATCGATCTCGAGAACTGGGCGACGGTGCCCGACCCCGACGCGACGGTCGGCGTCGAGGAGGACGGCCTGCCGCCGATCGACTTCTTCGACATCCCCACCATCGTGACGTCGTGCACGGCCGACACCCTCGTGCTGCAGGGTCCGGATGCGCCGCTCGCCGCGACCTGGCACCGGTGACCCGGGCCGTCGCGATCCGGAGTTGACGAATAGGAAGATATCTTCCTATTCTTAGGGCATGGCACGACGCAAGGCCGGGACGCTCCTCCCGCTCGAACTGCGCATCCTCGCATCGGGCATCGAGCTCCAGCGCGGAGGGGAGCCCTTCCACGGCTTCGCCCTCGCCGCGGAGCTCGCCCGCACCGACGGCGAGGCGCGACCGCTCACGGCCCACGGCACGCTCTACAAGGCCCTCGGCCGGCTCGCGGAGGGCGGGCTCCTCTCCGCCGAGTGGGAGGACCCGTCGATCGGCGAGCGCGAGGGCCGGCCGCGCCGCCGGCTCTACACGGTGACGCCCGAGGGCGCCGTCGCCCTCGCCGC
>JAEWKY010000281.1 GCA_023457615.1 Actinomycetes bacterium
CTCGGCAGCAGGGGCAGCTCCTCGGCCGGCAGCGCGCCCTCGGCCTCGAGCCGCACGCCGAGCCGCTCGGCCCGCACGGCGAAGAGCACCTCGGCGACGATCGCCCAGAGCGCGAGGAGCGGCAGCGCCAGCAGGGCGACGCCCATCCCGATCGCCACCGGCTCGCCGACGCCGATGAGCAGCGCGCCGTAGCGGATCGCGAAGACGAGGTAGATCACGAGCAGCGCCACCATGACGGCGACCGAGAGCTTGGTGCGCACGGTCAGAGCCCGAGCAGCGCGCCGAGCCCGACGACGAGACCCGTCGTCGACCGGGCGGCGCGGAGGGCGAGCAGGATGCCGGGTTCGTACGAGGAGTCGGAGAGCGTCTCGTGCACGATGCGCACCGTCTCGCCCTCGCCGCCGAGCACGACCTCCTGCCGGGCCGCGACGCCCGACATCCGCAGGGAGTGCACGGGCACGCTCGCGACCTGCTGCCCCCGGGCGCGCTGGTCGGCGTGCGGCGCGGCGACCGGGCCGAGGTCGGCGCGCGCGGCGGCGATGAGCTCGGCGGTGCGGATCGCGGTCCCCGACGGCGAGTCGGTCTTGCCCGCGTGGTGCGCCTCGAGGATCTCGATCGACTCGAAGTGCGGCGCGGCGAGCTCGGCGAAGCGCGTCGCGAGCGCCGAGCCGAGCGAGAAGTTCGGGATGAAGATCGCCGTGAGCCCGGGGTCCGTCTCGACCCGCGTCGCGACCGGGGCGAGGCGATCGCTCGTCCAGCCCGAGGTGCCGACGACGATCGGGATGCGGCGGTCGAGCGCCGCCGTCACCACCTGCGGCGACACGGCGGGAAGGCTCACGTCGAGCACGACGTCGGCGCCGTCGAGCAGGTCGAGCGAGTCGTTGCGACCGAGCCGCGCGTGCACGTCGAACCCGTAGCTCGCCGAGAGCAGCCGATCGACGAGGCCCCCCATCCGGCCGCTCGCACCGACGATCGCGACCGAGGTTGACATGCCTCCAGCTTAGGGTTGGCTCGTGCCGCACTTCGCGCCCGCCTTCGTGCCGACCCCCGTCGGCGACCCCGTCGCGGACGAGCTGCTCGGCGAGTACTTCGCGAGCCGCGAGCTCGGGATGCCCGGCTACCGCACCTTCCGCCCCGACCCCGCCCTCTTCACCGGAACCGCCGGGGTGTTCCTCGTCGCCGACGTCGACGGCGCGCCGATCGGCTGCGGCGGCATCCGGATGCTCTCCCCCGTGCGCGCCGAGGTCAAGCACCTCTGGGTGCGTCCGGAGGCCCGGGGCACGGGACTCGGACGCGCGCTGCTCGAGGAGCTCGAGCGCCGGGCCTCCGTGCTCGGCGCGTCGGAGGTCGTGCTCGACACCAACGCGCGACTCGAGGCCGCGCAGGGGCTCTACCGGTCGTCGGGGTACGAGGAGGTCGCCCCGTACAACGACAACCCGAACGCGACGCACTGGTTCCGCAAGCTCCTGTGAGCCCGCGCCGCGAGGGACCCGGAACGGCGCGATCGGACGAAGCTGCCTCCGGGTCCTTCGCGCGAGGGCTGGAGCCAAGCGGGAGAGAACGGGATCGGGGTCAGTAGGGCTGCTCGACGGTGAGGCCCGTGCGCAGCTCCGGCGGCAGGTGGCCGAGGTCGTTGTGGGTCACGAGCACAGCGGGCTTCGCGGAGCGCACCCGGATGATCGTGAGACCGCAGTTGGCCTGGTTGACGCCGAGCCAGCGCCAGGACGGCGCCCCGAACACCTCGCGCACGAACCATCCGATCACGAAGTTGTGGGTGATGAGCAGCTCGTGGTGGTCCTCGCCCGAGGGCGGCGACATCCATTCGGCCACCGCGTCGGCCATCTGCGCCTCGCCCGCCGCGATCTCCTCCGCGGTGACGCCGCCGAAGAACGGCTCGAAGGCGTGCGGCAGGTCGGGCGTCGGACCCGACGGGATGCAGTCCATGAGCAGCGCCGAGGGCTCGGGCTCGAGCGCGGGGAGGCGCTCGGTGAGGATGCCGGCGGTCTCCTGCGCGCGCTGCAGCGGCGAGGTCCACGCGCCGGTGAAGGGGACGCCGCCGAGGCGCTCGGCGATCGCGGTGGCCTGGCGCACGCCGCGCGGGCTCAGCGGACCGTCGGGCAGGCCGTGCTCGGCGTCCTGCTGCTCGCCGTGGCGCACGAGATACAGATAGCGGGATGGCATGGCTCCGGCCTCCTTGCCGGTGGGGGTGGGTCAGGCGGCGATCGTGGTGCCGTCGAGACCCGCGAGTGCGTCGGCGTCGACGACGCCGACGGCGGCGATCGACAGGGGGCGGGCGGCGAGCTCGGCCGCGAGCTCGCGCACGTCGGCGGCGGTCACCGCGGCGAGCCTGCGGAGGCTCTCGTCGAGGTCGGCGAACTCCCCCGACGTCAGCTCGGCTCGACCGAGCCGGGTCATGCGGGTGTCGGAGTCCTCCAGCGCGAGGGCCGAGGCGCCGCCGAGCTGCCCGCGCGCACGCAGCAGCTCCTCGTCGGTGATGCCGTCGCTCGCGAGCCGGTGGAACTCGTCGAGCATGAGCCGCGCGACCTGCGGCGCCTTCTTCGGCGTGCAGCCCGCGTAGAGCCCGACGATGCCGGCATCGGCGTAGGAGCCCGCGAACGAGTAGACGGAGTAGGCGAGGCCGCGCTTCTCGCGCACCTCCTGGAAGAGCCGCGACGACATCCCGCCGCCGAGTACCGAGTTCATCACGGTCAGCGTCGGGCGCCGCTCGTCGGTCGCCGGCAGACCGGCCACCCCGAGCAGCAGGTTGGTCTGCTCGAGCGGACGGTCGACGATCACGAGCGGGCTGCCGCGCTCGATGAGGTCGACGGTCGGGTCGCGGCGCGCGACCGGCGCCGCCGGGATCGCGAGGTTCCAGCCCGCGGTCTCGAGCGCCGCGACGGTCCAGCCGACGAGCGCGTCGTGGTCGACGGCGCCGGCGACTGAGATGACGAGGTCCTGCGGACGGTAGTTGGCGCCGTAGTGCTGCCAGACCGCGTCGCGCGTGACGGCGGAGATCGCCGCGGGGTTGCCGCCGATCGGACGGCCGAGCGCGTGGTCGCCGAACACCGCCTCGAAGAAGCGCTCGCTGACGACGTCCGACGGGTCGTCGTCGGCCATCGCGAGCTCCTCGAGGATGACCCCGCGCTCGCTCTCGAACTCCTCCGGGTCGAGCAGCGACGAGGTGAACATGTCGGCCAGCACGGTCACGGCCATGGGCAGGTCCTGATCCCGCACCTTGGCGTAGTAGCAGGTGTACTCCTTGGCCGTCATCGCGTTGTGCTCGCCGCCGACCGAGTCGAAGGCGACGGCGATGTCGAGCGCGGTGCGGGTCGTCGTGCCCTTGAAGAGCAGATGCTCGAGGAAGTGCGTCGAGCCGTAGGTCACCGGCACCTCGTCGCGCGAGCCGACGGCGACCCAGAACCCGACGGTCGCGCTCTGCGAACCGGGCACGCGCTCGCTGAGGATGCGCACGCCGCTCGGCAGGACCGTACGCCGGACGAGAGACCCGCCGGATGCGGCGATCTCCAGCTCGGGGGTGTCGAGCGGGAACGCGATGGCGCCGTTCATCGGATCGAGCCTACGTCACGCGCGCGATCGTGGCCCGCCGACTGGGGGTGTCCGCACTCAGGGGGACATACCGATCTGTCTGTCCTCCGTGCTACCCTGGCCTCGCGGATCTCCCCCAGGGTCCGCCGTCGCGGACGGCCCGAACCTCCGCGGCCCGGGG
>JAEWKY010000282.1 GCA_023457615.1 Actinomycetes bacterium
TTTGCGGGGTGTGGCGGCGCGCGGGCGCGCGCGCCCCCCCACGATCCGGAGTTCCACCCATGCCCCACGCCCTCGACGCCAGCCTGCTCCCCGTCTTCGAGGAGGTGATCCGGCGCAACCCGGGCGAGACCGAGTTCCACCAGGCGGTGCGCGAGGTGTTCGAGAGCCTCGGGCCGGTCGTCGCCCGGCATCCGGAGTACGCGGACGCCGAGATCATCCGACGCCTCTGCGAGCCGGAGCGCCAGGTCATCTTCCGCGTGCCATGGACCGACGACGCCGGGCGCGTGCAGCTCAACCGCGGGTTCCGGGTCGAGTTCAACTCGGCGCTCGGGCCGTTCAAGGGCGGGCTGCGCTTCCACCCGAGCGTCTACCTCGGCATCGTGAAGTTCCTCGGCTTCGAGCAGATCTTCAAGAACTCCCTCACGGGCATGCCGATCGGCGGCGGCAAGGGCGGTTCCGACTTCGATCCCAAGGGCCGCACCGACGCCGAGGTCATGCGGTTCTGCCAGTCGTTCATGACCGAGCTGTACCGCCACATCGGCGAGTACACGGACGTCCCGGCGGGCGACATCGGCGTGGGGCGCCGGGAGATCGGCTACCTGTTCGGCCAGTACAAGCGCATCACCAACCGCTACGAGTCGGGCGTGCTCACCGGCAAGGGCCTGACCTGGGGCGGGTCGCAGGTGCGCACCGAGGCGACCGGCTACGGCACGGTGTTCTTCGTCGACTCGATGCTGCGCACTCGCGGGCGCTCGATCGAGGGCTCCCGCGTCGTCGTCTCGGGCTCGGGCAACGTCGCGATCCACGCGATCGAGAAGGTGCACGCGCTCGGCGGCACGGTCGTCGCCTGCTCCGACTCGAGCGGCTACGTCGTCGACGAGGCGGGCATCGATCTCGAGCTGCTGCGGGAGATCAAAGAGGCGCGGCGCGGGCGGATCGGCGAGTACGTCGACGCGCGTCCGACGGCATCCTTCGTCGCGGGAGGCTCGATCTGGGACGTGCCGTGCGAGATCGCGCTGCCGTGCGCGACGCAGAACGAGCTCGACGTCGACGGGGCGCGGGCGCTCGTCGCGGGGGGATGCCGGATCGTCGCGGAAGGGGCCAACATGCCGACGACGCCCGAGGCGATCCGGGTGCTCGGCGCGGGCGGGGTGCGGTTCGCGCCGGGCAAGGCGGTCAACGCCGGCGGGGTCGCGACGAGCGCCCTCGAGATGCAGCAGAACGCCTCGCGCGATTCGTGGGACTTCGAGCACACCGAGGAGCGCCTCGCCGAGATCATGCGGTCGATCCACGACCGGTGCCTCGAGACCGCCGACACCTACGGCTCGCCGGGCGACTACGTCGTGGGGGCGAACATCGCGGGGTTCACGCGGGTCGCGGATGCGATGCTCGCGCTCGGGGTGATCTGAGGGGGCTGGGGGCGTCCTCCACAGTGCGCTCCGCCGCGACTTCTTGTACTTTCGTACTTGTGTTCGAGTCGGGAGAATGGGAGTCGAAAGGATTCCCTCATGACTCTTCCCGCCGTCTCGGCTCTCTCGGAGGCGCTTCGCGTGCTCCGCGGAATGCCGCTGCGTGGCGCGGATGCCGGGTCGGCCGCCGTGCTGGAGTGGTCACGGCTCGCGCTGGAGTTGCGGCGGGTCGCCGACGCCCACGTGGCCGCGTCGGCCGGCGAGATCGCCCGCCGGTCGAGTCCGGAGCTCGGCGGTGACGGGCTCGCACGACAGGCGGGTGCTCGCACGGTCGAGCAACTGCTGACGTCGTCGGGGCTGACCGGTCGCGAGGCCGCCACCGCGGTGCGGGTGGGTCGGCTGACGCAGGGCGAGTCGGAAGCGCTGTCGGGGGTCGGGCAGCGGGTGCTCGACGGCACGGTGTCGGCCGCGGCGGCGGAGGCGATCCGCGTCGGGCTCGACGGCGCGAGTGCGCCGCCCGAGGTGGTCGGGCAGGCGGCAGAGCTGTTGTGCTCCGACCCTGCGGCCGACGACCCCGATCGGCTGCTCGCACGTGCGCGGGAGGTGCGTGACGAGCTCGACGAAGCCGGCATCCACCCACGCGAAGACGCACTGCGGCGTCGACGGTCGCTGAGACGCATCGACTTCCGCGACGGCATGAAACGACTCGTGTGGGACTACGACCCCGAGACCGCGGGCGTCGTCGACGAGATCTACGACCGGCTGACGTCACCTCGGCGGGGAGGTCCGCGGTTCGTCGACCCCGAGCAGGCCGCGCGGGCCGCCGGGGTGGCCGCCGACGATCGCACGACCGAGCAGCTCGCGTCCGACGGGTTCGCCGAGCTGCTGCGTCAGTCGGCGACGGTCGACGAGAACGTGCTCCTCGGCTCAGGTGCGCCAGCGGTGCGGGTCATCGTGGCCGCGGAGTCGCTCGCCGCCGGCGCCGGCCACGGCGTCATCGAGGGCACGAACGAGACCCTGTCGATCACCACCGTCGAACGGCTCGCCTGCGCCCAGGGCGTGCAACCCCTCACGCTCACCCCGTCCGGGCGACCGCTCGACGTGGGCCGCGAACAACGACTCTTCACCACCCGGCAACGCCTCGCGCTCGCCGTCCGCGACGGCGGCTGCCTCTGGACCGGCTGCGACCGACCACCCTCCTGGTGCGAAGCCCACCACCTCGACGAATGGTCCACCGGCGGACGCACGGACGTCGACCGCGGAGTACTCCTCTGCCGACACCACCACCTACGACTCCACAACGAACACTGGAGAATCCGCTGGCGCGCCGGCCAGTACCGGCTCGAACCACCACCCGGATCGGGCCGCACCGCCACCCTCCTCGCCACCAAGTCACGCGCCCTGCGCGAACACCTCACCCGGCACGCCGGCTGAGCTGGCGGCTGAGCTCGGGGCGGAGCTAGCGGCGGTGGGCCGGCTCGCGCTTCGGGGCCTGGCTCTTGCGGGCGGTCGGCGCCACGGCGTGCGGGCGGGCGCCCGGCACGGCGTGCGCGCGTTCGAGCGAGGCGCCCTCGACGTCGACGTTCGGCAGGATCTTGTCGAGCCATCTCGGCAGCCACCAGGCGGAGCGGCCGAGCAGGTGCATGAGCGCCGGCATGAGCAGCAGTCGCACGACGAACGCGTCGAAGAGCACGCCCACCGCCATCCCGAAGCCGAGCGGACGGATCATCGCGAGGTGGCTGAAGATGAACCCGCCGAAGACCGAGATCATGATGATCGCGGCCGCCGTGACCACCGCCCGCGCTCCGCGCACCCCCGCGGTGACCGCGGCCCGCGCGGGGACCCCGTGCACGAACGCCTCGCGCATGCCCGACGCGATGAAGAGCTGGTAGTCCATCGCGAGGCCGAAGAGCACGCCGACGAGGATGACCGGCGCGAAGTTGAGCACCGGCCCCGGGTCGTGCACGCCGAACACCTCGCCGAGCCAGCCCCACTGGTAGATCGCCGTCACGGCGCCGAGCGCCGCGAAGAACGACAGCAGGAAGCCGCCGGTCGCGATGATCGGCACGAGCAGCGAGCGGAAGACGAGCACCATGATGAGGATCGAAAGCCCGATCACGACGGCGAGGTAGATCGGCAGCGCCTCGGCGAGAGCCGCCGAGATGTCGATGTTGCCGCTCGCCTGGCCCGCGACACCGAGCACGATGGCCCCGTTGTCGTCGGAGGCGATCGGCGAGAGCGCCCGCAGCGCGGCGACGAGCTCCTCGGTCGAGACCGTCGACGGCCCGTCTTCGGGGATGACCTGGAACGCGAGCAGCTCGCCGTCGTCGGCGACGCCCACCGGCGCGACCGCGGCGACATCGGACTGCGCCATGAGGGCATCCTCGATCTCGACCTGCAGCCGCATCACCGCGAGCTCGTCGTCGGCGTCGACCGGGGTGCCCGGCTCCGCGGTCACGACGAGCGTGCCGTTGCGTCCCGCCCCGAACTCGTCGGCGACGATCGTGTACGCCTTGTACTGCGTCGAGTCGACCGCCTCGCTCGAGCCGTCGGGCAGGCCCAGACGCAGCGAAAGCGCCGGGATGGCGGCGACGAGCAGGATGCCGATCGCGACGACCGCGGACACGATCGCCCGCCAGGTGGGCATCGGCCTCGGCGCGGCCACGGCGTGGTCGGGATGTGCGAGCTTCGCCCGAGCGCGCTTGCTGAGCACGCGGGGACCGACGAGCGCGAGCAGCGCGGGGGTGAGGGTGATCGCGACGAGCACCGCGATGAGCACGCACACGGCACCGACGGTGCCCATGACCCCGAGGAACGGGATGCCGGTCACGTTGAGCGCGAGCAGCGCGATGAAGACGGTCGAGCCGGCGAAGACGACCGCGTTGCCCGCGGTGCCGTTGGCGAGGGCGATCGACTCGCGGATGCTCTCGCGGTCGAGCTTGCCGCCCTCGCGCAACTGCCGTCGGTGCCGGTTGATGATGAAGAGCGCGTAGTCGATGCCGACGGCGAGGCCGAGCATGACACCGAGCACGGGGGTGACGGAGGCCATCTCGACGACGCCCGAGAAGGCGAGCGACCCCGCGACCCCGACTCCGACGCCGATGATCGACGACGCGAGCGGCAGCACGGCGGGGAGCAGGGCGCCGAACACGACGACGAGCACGAGGCCGGCGATGAGCACGCCGACGATCTCGCCGACGCCGAGCAGGCCGTCGAGGGAGTTGCTGAGCTCGGCCGAGAACTCGAGTTCCACGCCCGGGAGGTCGGCATCCTGCAGCGCCTCGGCGACCGCGATGCGCACGGTCGGGTCGAGGTCGAAGAGAGTCGCGTCGAAGACGACCGCACCGAGGGCCGTCGCCCCGTCGCCGGAGACGGTGACGACCTCGCTGGCGTTGTCGAAGAGCGTCTGCCCGAGCGTCACGCGCTCCTGCTGCGCCTCGAGTTCGGCGCGCCCGTCGTCGAGCTGCGCACGGCCCGCGTCGAGCTGCGCCTGCTGGGCGTCGAGCTGAGGTGCGGCCAGTTCGGCCATCCCGGCGGCCTCGGCCTGGGCGCGGGCGGCGTCGAGCTGGGCCTGCCCGTCCGCGAGCTGGGCCTCGCTCGCGTCGAGCTGGGCGCGTCCGGCATCCAGCTGGGTCTGCCCGTCGGCGAGCTGACGGCCCTGCTCGGCCTGCTGCGCCGCGGTCGCGAACGGGTCGACGACCGTCGCGACCTGATCGAGGTCCTCGACGTCGGCGAGCGCGTCCGCGATCGCGTCCTTCTGGGCGTCGGTGAACGCCGCGCCGTCGTCGGCCTGGAAGACGACGGTGCCGACCGCTCCCCCGACGCCGTCGAGCTCCGCGTTGAGGCGGTCGGTGACCTGCTGCGTCGGGGTGTTCGGGATGCTGAACCCGCTCGCGAGGGCACCTCCGGCGCCGAGGTAGGCACCGCCGGCGGCCGCGAGCGTCAGCACCCAGCCGAGGAGCACGATCCACGGGCGGCGGGTGGAGAAGCGCCCGAGGCGGGCGAGCAATCGAGCCACGAGGAGCCCTTTCGACGGATTCGAGCGGACGGTGAGGTCCTGGGAGTGCGCACGTCGTCGGGCTGCTCCCGACACTATCCGACACGTGTCGGAAACCAGACGGTTGTCGGAGAACTCGCAGGAAACGGGCGGTGAACCGCACCGGCTCCGGGCGGGGCGGAGGCTCGGCTGCCAGAATCGGCACGTGGACCCCCGAATCGCGCGCACGCGACGCAGCCTCCAGGAGGCGCTGTTCGAGCTCGCGCGCGAACGCGGGCTCGACGAGATCTCCGTGGCCGACATCGCCGAGCGGGCCGGGGTGAACCGCAGCAGCTTCTACCAGCACTACTCCGACAAGGACACGCTGCTCGCCGACGCGATCGACGCGGTCGTCGAGGAGGCGGGCGCCGAGATCCCGCTGCAGAGCGAGATCTCCCCCGAGCCGCCCACGATCCTCATCGAGTACCTCCGGCACGTCGAGGAGAACGCCGCCGTGTACTCACGCGTCTTCGGCGAGCACGGCTCTCCGATCGCCCTCGCGCGGCTCAGCGAGCGCGTGCAGACGATCGTCATCGACGCCGTCGCCACGTCGCACGCCGACACCTTCCAGGACATCCCGTCGGACGTGCTCGCCGCCGGCCTCTCCGGCTCGGTGCTCGGCGTGCTCGGCGCGTGGCTGCAGCGCGACCCGCGACCGCCCGTCGAGACCGCCGTCGACTGGCTCTGGAAGGTGCTGCTCGGCCCGCAGGCGTTCGACCGGAGCCGCTGACTCACGCTGCCGTTTGTTGCACGCGCGCGCGAACTCCCGGAAACTCGTGCAACTAACGCGAGCGTGAGGTCCAGGCGAGCAGCTCGTCGAGCGGCCAGGTCGTCACGACGCGCTCGGGCGGCACGCCCATCCGCTCCGCCCGCTCCGCACCGTAGTCGAGCAGCGAGAGCTGCCCGGGGGCGTGGGCGTCGGAGTCGATCGAGAACAGGCAGCCGACCTCCAGCGCCACCTGGATGAGCTCGTCGGGCGGGTCCTGCCGCTCGGGGCGCGAGTTGATCTCGACGGCGACCCCCTCCGCCGCGCACGCCGCGAACACCGCCTCGGCATCGAACGTCGACCCGGGCCGCGTGCCGCGCGAGCCCTCGACGAGACGTCCCGTCACGTGGCCGAGCACGTCGGTGTGCGGATTCCGGATGCCCGCGAGCATCCGTCTCGTCATCTCCCGCGGGTCGGACTTCAGCTTCGAGTGCACGCTCGCGACGACGACCTCCAGCCTTCCGAGCAGCTCGGGGGCCTGGTCGAGCGTCCCGTCTTCGTTGATGTCGCACTCGATGCCGGTGAGCAGCCGGAACCCGTCGTCGCGGAACCCCGCCACCACGCCCAGCTGCTCCTCGAGCCGCTCGGCGGACAGGCCGCGCGCCACCGTGAGCCGCGGCGAGTGGTCGGTGAGCGCGAGGTACTCGTGCCCGAGGGTGAGCGCCCCCGCGACCATCGCGTCGATCGACGTCGTGCCGTCGCTCCACTCCGAGTGCGCGTGCAGGTCGCCGCGCAGCATCCCCCGCAGCGCCGAGGGCTTCGGCCCGTTCCGCTCGCGCAGCTCGACGAGGCGCTCGGGCACCTCACCCGCGAGCGCCTGCCGGATCACCGCGAACGACGAGTCGCCGACCCCCGGCACCGCCTTCAGCCGCGTGGGGTCGTTCAGGATGCGCGGATCGAGCTCCGTGATCGCGGCGGCCGCGGTGCGGAACGCCTTCGACTTGTAGCGCGACGACCGCTCCCGCTCGAGCAGGTAGGCGATCTCGGTGAGCGCGTCGACGGGATCCACGTTCCCCAGTCTGCGCCCCCGGTCGGCACCTGCGGCACCGCGCGTTCGTAGACTGATCGCGCGCGGGAGTGGTGAAACCGGTAGACACGCAGGATTTAGGTTCCTGTGCCGAGAGGCGTGTGGGTTCGAGTCCCACCTTCCGCACCGGAGACCGGGTCCCCAGCGTCGCGACCGCCGGGCTCGTAGGCTCGGCAGGGTGACCTCCGCCGAGCACCGCCCCACCCCCGCCGAGGCGTGGGAGTTCCGGTACGCCGAGACGCCGCAGCGCTGGTCGGGTCGTGCCAACGTCACGCTCGTCGACCTCGTGTCGGGCCTCGCGCCGGGCCGCGCGGTCGACCTCGGGTGCGGGGAGGGCGGCGACGCGATCTGGCTCGCGCGCCAGGGCTGGACGGTGACCGGGGTCGACATCTCGCCCACCGCCGTCGCGCGGGCGCGAGCCGCGGCGACCGAGGCCGGGCTTGCCGCCGAGCGGGCCCGATTCGTCGCGCACGACCTGTCGACCTGGGAGCCGGAGGGCGACGTCGACCTCGTGACGGCATCCTTCTTCCACTCCCGCGAGGAGCTGCCGCGCACCCAGGTGCTGCGCCGGGCCGCGGCCCGCGTCGTGCGGGGCGGGCATCTCGCGATCGTGTCGCACGCCGCGCCTCCGCCCGGCACGGAGCACGCCCATCACGACGAGCTGCTGCTCGATGCCGCCGGCGAGGTCGAGACGCTCGCGCTCGGCGACGGCTGGCGGGTCGTGGTCGCGGAGCACCGCGAGCGCACGGTGACGTCAGCGGAGGGGGCGGTCGGCATCCACGAGGATGTCGCGGTGCTGCTGCAGCGCCTCTGACCCGGCGCGCGCCCTCCGGGCCAGCCGGTAGCTCGGCTGCCGCACCGCGGCGGCCCAGGCGTACGTCGCGACTCCGGGCAGCGGATGCTCGACCGCGTCGAAGCGCAGCGGCGCGTCGCGCGGACCGTCGGCGCGGGCGAGCTCGACGTCGGCGAAGGGATGCCAGCGCGACGTCGGCGTCGCCCAGTACAGGGTCAGCCGCCAGGGCTCGCGGTCGAGCCGCGCGGCGAGGTCGTCGAGCCCGACGGGCAGGTCGGACGGGGAGACCGTGCGCGCGCACAGCAGCACCGGCCCCGCCGTCCCGCGGTAGGGGAAGAGGGTGCCCAGGCGTGCGCGGGAGGGCGAGCGCTGCGGCGCGAGCCAGAACCGCGACGGCACCCCGAACCCCGTGGAGGCGAGCTCGAGATCGGCGGGTCCGGCGGGACCGTCGACGCGCAGCGCGAGCCCGACGACATCCGGCAGCGGCGGCGGCAGCCCGAGCGAGCGCGAGACACGGCCGACGACCTCGAGCGGGCGGGGCGGCGCCTCGTCGACCCAGGCGAGCCCCGACGCGCTGCGGGCCGGAGGACGCACGCGCCAGGTGACCCGGCCGCGCAGCACGACCCCGTGGGCGTGGATGGGCTTCGGCCGCCGCACGAGGAGGATCGCGCCGAACACCGCCCGGAACACGCGTCCGAGCACGGGGGACACGACGGGTCGCATCGCGCCACCCTACGTTCGCGACCGCCGAGCCGGCCGGGGGTTGACGCGCGACGCGCGCGGACGAGCCCGCGAAAACGAGTACCCGGTACTCACGACGCGGCGGCGCGACGCGGCCACCGTGGAGGCGGACATCCGTCCAGCTGTGTCCCTTCACTCCAAGGAGACCCCGTGTCCCGTCACACCCACCCCTCCCGTCTGCCCCGCCGACTGCGGCTGCTCGCGAGCGGCGCCGCGATCGCCGTCGCCCTCCCCCTGCTCGCGTCGTGCGCCGAGTCCGGCCCGGCCGCCGTCTCCGCCGTCGAAGGCGTCAAGGGCGCCACGATGCGCTTCGACGGTCAGGGGACGTTCCTCGCCCCCCTCACCTCCACGCCGTCGGAGTTCGCCTGGGTCGGCACCGGCTGGTTCCTCTCCGCCGACGGGATCGCGGTCACGAACAACCACGTCGTCTCGGGCGCGGGCACCCTGCAGGTCGCGATCGGCGGCGACAACGACGACACCCATCCGGCCACGGTGCTGGGGACGTCCGAGTGCTACGACCTCGCGGTCGTCAAGGTCGACGTGCCCGATCCGGTGCCCTATCTGGCGTGGTTCGACGGCGACATCGTCGAGGGCGCCGAGGTGTACTCCGCGGGCTACCCCGCCGCGCTCGGCGACGACTACACGCTCACCAAGGGCATCGTGTCGCAGGCCGACACCGAGATCGATACCGCGTTCGCGGACGTCACGCACGCGATCGAGCACGACGCGCGCATCCGCGGCGGCAACTCCGGCGGCCCGCTCGTCGACGGCGACGGCCGCGTCTACGGCGTGAACTACGCCGGCGAGGAGGTCAACGACACGAACGCCGCGATCGGCCGCGACGACGCGGAGTCGGTGGTCGAGCGCCTCCGCGACGGCGAGGACGTGCTGTCGCTCGGGCTCAACATCCGGGCCCTCGCCACCGACGAGTCGGGGTACCCGCTCGGCATCTGGATCCAGTCGGTGCAGCCCGGCAGCTCGGCGGACGTCGCGGGCCTGCAGGCGGGCGACGTGCTGCTCTCGCTCAACGGCGTCACGATGGGCATCGACGGCCAGGTCGTGAGCTACTGCGACGTGCTGCGCACGGCGGGGCTCGACGCCACGATGGACATCGAGGTCTACCGCTCGACGACGGGCGAGTCGCTCGAGGGTCAGATCAACGGCCGCGAGCTCGAGGTCGTCGCGGGAGGGACGGAGGGTCCCGACCCGGTCGACCCGACCACCGGGTCGTACGTCGACGTGACGAGCGACGACGGCCGCTTCGTGGTGCGCGTGCCCGACTCCTGGTCGGACCTCGTGACGGCGCCGCTCGACGGCGGCGGGTACCAGTTCTCGGCGTCGACGAACGCCTCCTCCTTCGGCGGGGACTTCTCGACCTCGGGCGTCCTCATGATCGGCTACCCCGGTTCCGCGCCCGCCGCCGACGGTCTCGCGCTCTTCGACGAGCAGCTCGCCGCGTCGTGCGCCTCGGGCGAGCAGGGCTCCGAGTACGCCGACGGCGCGTTCACCGGCCTCTACAGCTACTGGAACGACTGCGGCGGCGCCGACGCGATCGTCGTCTCGGCCAACAAGGACGACGGATCGGCGTTCGTCATGCTCTACATCGTCGTGAACGGCAACGAGAAGAGCGACGAGACGGTGGAGAACATCGTGTCGACGTTCAACGTCGCCCTGTGAACCCCGGGGAGGGCCCGCGATTGGAGTGACCGCGAGCCCTCCCCGGCCTCTCGACCGTCACTCCCGGGCGGCTCCGTCGACGCTCCCGACGGCTCCTCCGCCCGGCTCCGACCGGCCTCCCCCGTGGCGGGGAGGCCGGTCGCGCCGCGATAATGCGCTCGTGACCGATCGGAGGGCAGTCGTCGAGCAGATCGCCGCCGCGGTCGCCGATCCCCAGGTGCGGCTCGTGCTGATCACGGGTGAGGCGGGCGTCGGCAAGTCGTTCCTGCTCGACACCGTGGCCGACCGGCTCGGCGGCGACCGGGCCTGGGGGGTGCGGGCGCTCGCGGAGGTGCCGCTCAGCAGCCTCGCGCACCTCGTCGCGCCCGCCGAGTCGCTCACGGCGCTCACCCGGGCGGTGCTGCTCGGCGTCTCCGACCTCCTCCACGTCGACGACCTCGACCGCTGCGACCCGCTCTCGCTCGCGCTCCTCCAGCGGCTCACGCGCGAGCCGGGGCGCACGATCGTCGCGACGGTGCGCAC
>JAEWKY010000283.1 GCA_023457615.1 Actinomycetes bacterium
GTGCGACGTCGTGAAGACGTCGCCGACGAGGGCCTCGGGCAGGGCAGCGGGACGATGGGGCATGTCGGTCAGCGTGCCGGGCCACGACGGCGGGCGGGTCGGCGCCGCCGCGAACTGCTGTATGCCCGAACGCGCCCCATCCTGTGGAGGGATGGGGCGCTTTCGGGCAAATAGCCGCTGTTGCCGCTGGTGCGGAACTACGGCGTCGGCGTCGGGCTCGGCGTGGGGTCGGACTCCGCGTCGGAACCCTCGCGCACCGACTCGACGAACGCGAGGAACGCCATCGGGTCGTCGAGCGCGCCCTGGTAGCGCGTGCCGTTCACGAGGATGGTCGGCGTGCCCGTGACGCGCTCCTCCTCGGTGTTCGGCAGCGGACCGGTGAAGGCCCGCGTGCTCGCGGCCTCGACCCAGCCCTTGAACTCCTCGCCGCCGATGCACGACTCGACGCGCGGCTCGGTGACGCCGGCGCCCTTCACGAGCTCGACGATCTCGCCGTTGGTGAGGCCGTTGCCCGTCTCGGCGGGCTGCTGCTCGAAGAACGCCGTGCTGACGTCGAGGAACGCCGTCGGCTCGTAGGCCGCGACGCACGCCGCCGCGTTGGCGGAGCGGGCCGAGTACCGGTCGCCGAGGAACTGGTTGCGCAGCAGGTTCACCGGGTGCACCTCGAGGGTGGCTTCGCCGGAGGCCACGAGCTGCTCGATCTGCGCGGCGTTCGTCGTCTCGAACAGGGCGCAGTAGGGGCAGCCGAAGTCGAGGTAGCTGACGATCCGCACGGGCGCGTCGTACGCCTCGGGGTCGGTCGCGATCGGGTCCTCGTCGGCGTCGAGCGCGGGCGTGGAGACGACCTTCGCCTCGCCGTCGGAGCCGCGGAAGAGCACGCCGTCCGACGCCATGTTCACCGGGCCGGGACCCTCCGGCCGCGTCGCCAGCCAGATGCCGCCGCCGATCGCGGCGAGCAGGGCGACGACGCCGACGGTCGCGCCGACGCGGATCAGGATGCGGTTGCGGGCCTGCGCCTTGAGTCGCTTCTCGCGCTCGGCACGCGCCATCTCGCGCGCGATCTCGCGCTTCTGATCCTTGGTGAGACGTTCCTGGGCCACGGTCGGCAACCTTATCGGGTGAGTTCTCTGGATTCGCCGAGAACGGCGGTGCGGCTCAGAGCGATCCGACGGCGAGGTGCGTGATGATGTCGAGCTGCAGCTGGATGAGGAGGAGCACGATCGCGTAGCTGACGATCGTCAGCGGGATCGCCCAGGCGCGCAGGACGCGCCCGAGGGGCACGAGCGCCGCGCCGAACACCCCGGAGGCGGCGTTGCGCGCGGTGACGATCCAGAACAGGGGGATCGTGACCGACCAGACGAGCATGCACCACGGGCACAGCGTGCCGAGCACGTAGAGGCTCTGCGAGATGAGCCAGATCACGAAGGCGAGGGCGCCCGCGAGCCCGAGGTTGAACAGGCTCCAGAACCAGCGGTCGAATCGGGCTCCGGCGAGCAGACCGACGCCGACCGCGATCGGGGCGACGAAGCCGCCGAGTCCGAGGAGCGGATTGGGGAACCCGAACACGGCGCCCTGCGGCGAGGAGAGGTTCGCGCCGCACTGCACGATGAGGCTGAAGTTGCAGTCGAGGTCGGCCTGCGGGTTCTCGAGCAGCAGGAACTTGTCGACGGTGAGCGCGAAGGCCGCCCACCAGCCGAGCGCCCCGGCCACGATGAGGAAGATCGCGAGGGCGAGCGGGCGACGCGGGGTGTCGGTGTCGGGCACGAGACGATTATCGGACACGGCGTCCGTGCGCACGTCGGGGATGTCGATGAGTGGGATGAAGCGCGCGCGTGCGATACTGGACCGCAAGCCGACCGGGCCGCGCCCGGTCGCACACCAGAGAAGCTTTCCGGGCGACAAGACCGGGCCACGAGTGCCGAGCAGTTCGCGCACCGTGTCGGATGCCAGTTCCGAACGCGCAGTGAGAGTGCGCAGGTGGACACACCGCACCGTTCAGGGGAACGGCGGCCACCATCCAGAAGAGTTCGCGGGATCGCCGAGGCGGCCCGCACGAGTAGTCCGGCGGGCGGCGCGGCTCCCCATCCGGTCGAGGAGTGCACCAGCGATGGTGAAGAAGTCAGAGCCCAAGAGCGCCACTGCTCACGTGTCCGCGGACCTCGAGACCGGCCTCGTTCCGGTCGAGGAGACGACGGAGAAGCCGAAGAGGTCGCGGAAGAAGGCGGCCGAGGCCGAGGGTCAGGATGCCCCCGCGGCGTCCGAGAAGAAGAAGGCGGCTCCCCGGAAGGCGGCCCGCGGTCGCGACGACGCGGCCACGGTCGCCGAGACGCCGACGTCCGACGCCGCCGTCGCCCAGGCGGCGCCCAGCGCGTTCTCCCTCCTGTTCCAGGCGCCGCCCACCCCCACCCCGGTGATCTCCGACGGGCCGGACGACTCCGATCCCGACGCGCCGTCGGCATCCTCGCGTCGCCGCAGCCGTCGGCGCTCGGGCGAGGCCCCGCGCGACGGCGAGGACGCCCCCAATACGACGGTGCGCGTGCGCCAGCCGCGTCAGGCCCCGGTCATCACCGAGCCGCAGCGCGTGAAGGGCTCCACGCGTCTCGAGGCGAAGAAGCAGCGTCGCCGCGACGGTCGCGACGCGGGTCGCCGCCGCCCGGTCATCACCGAGGCCGAGTTCCTCGCGCGCCGCGAGAGCGTCGACCGCGTGATGATCGTGCGGTCGAAGTTCGGCCGCATCCAGATCGCCGTGCTCGAGGACGGCGTGCTCGTCGAGCACTACGTCGCGCGCGCCCAGGATGCGAGCCTCATCGGCAACGTCTATCTCGGTCGCGTGCAGAACGTGCTGCCCTCGATGGAGGCCGCGTTCGTCGACATCGGGCGCGGGCGCAACGCCGTGCTCTACGCCGGCGAGGTCGACTGGGAGGCCGCCGCGGCCGCCTCCGAGGGCGACGGCAGCAAGAACCAGGCCCGCAAGATCGAGCTCGCGCTCAAGCCGGGCGACAAGGTGCTCGTGCAGGTCACGAAGGACCCGGTCGGCCACAAGGGCGCGCGTCTGACGAGCCAGGTCTCGCTGCCCGGTCGCTACCTCGTCTACGTGCCCAACGGCTCGATGAACGGCATCAGCCGCAAGCTGCCCGACACGGAGCGCGCGCGCCTGAAGAAGATCCTCAAGGAGGTGCTGCCCGACGAGAACGGCGTCATCGTGCGCACCGCCGCGGAGGGCGCGACCGAGGAGCAGCTCACGCTCGACGTGCAGCGCCTGCTCTCGCAGTGGGCCGAGATCGAGCGGGCCGTCGAGACGCAGTCGGCCCCCTACCTGCTGCACAGCGAGCCCGACCTGCTGCTCAAGATCGTGCGGGATGTCTTCAACGAGGACTTCCACAAGCTGGTCATCGAGGGCGACGACGCCCTCGACACGATCTCGTCGTACCTCGGCGCCGTCGCGCCCGACCTCGTGGAGCGCGTCGAGAAGTACGAGAACGACCGCGACTCGTTCGACGAGTACCGGGTCTCCGAGCAGATCGACAAGGCCCTCGAGCGGAAGGTGTGGCTGCCGTCCGGCGGTTCGCTCATCATCGACCGCACCGAGGCGATGACGGTCGTCGACGTCAACACCGGCAAGTTCGTGGGCTCCGGCGGCAACCTCGAGGAGACCGTCACGCGCAACAACCTCGAGGCCGCCGAGGAGATCGTGCGTCAGCTGCGGTTGCGCGACATCGGCGGCATCATCGTCGTGGACTTCATCGACATGGTGCTCGAGTCGAACCGCGACCTCGTGCTGCGCCGACTGGTCGAGTGCCTGAGTCGCGACCGCACGAAGCACCAGGTCGCCGAGGTGACGTCGCTCGGGCTCGTGCAGATGACCCGCAAGAAGCTCGGTCTCGGGCTGCTCGAGTCGTTCAGCGAGAACTGCGAGCACTGCGCCGGCCGCGGGCTCATCGTGCACCACGACCCGGTGTTCAAGCACCGCGCGCCGAGCGAGGGCTCCTCGAACGGCGGTGGCACCTCGGGCGGCACGTCGCGCAGCCGACGCGGTCGCGGCGGCAGCGGCGGAGGCGGCACCCCGCCGGCGAACTCGGGCGTCAAGAACGGCGTCGGCGGAGCCGGCACGCACGCGATCACCGAGGACGTCAAGAACGCCCTGGCTCAGATCGCGAAGAGCACCGTGCACACCGAGGGCGAGGGCGCCTCCGCGGAGTCGGCGTCGTCCGAGGGGGCGACGGCCGAGCGGGTCGCGGTCGCGGCGGCCGAGACCGCGGTCGAGATCCTCGACATCCCCGTGCCCAAGGCGTCGCGCTCGTCGCGTCGCGTCAGCACGCAGGACGCCGAGAACATCCTCGGCTCGGTGCTCGAGGCGCTCCCGGAGCCGAAGCCCGCCGGACGCGGTCGTCGTGGCTCGCGCCGCGCGACGAGCTCGGGCACCGCCGAGTCGGCGCCCGCCGCGGAGTGACCCGGGGGAGGATGGACGCGTGACCGACGCACCGCCGCCCCCGCCGGGCGACCCGATCCCGCCGAGCGACCAGATCTTCATCCCGGCCGGCACGCAGCCGGCTGCAACGCCCCCGGAGTCGCACCTGCCGCCGTACGGGTCCGCTCCGGTCGGCGCGGCGACCCGCAGCCCCGTGCTGCTCCTCGTCGTCGGCGTGGCCGCGATCGTCGCGCTCGTCGCCAACTCGATCGGTCTCGTCGGATTCCCGGGCAACGCGCCCGTCGAGATGCTCTACGCCCTCGGCATCGGCGTCGACCTCATCGCGATCGCCGTCACGTGCGGCATCGGCTTCGCGCTCTCGCGCCGCGGCTACCCGCTGCGGTCGCAGACGCCGGTCGCGATCGTCGCCGTCCTCCTCGCCGGCGTCGCGCTGCTCGCGTGGATCTGGTTCGGCGGCGTCGGCTCGATCGTCGAGCTCATCCCGCCCGACCGCGGCCGGTACATGTACGCGAGCGGCGGCCTCTTCTACGCGGGCGCGCCGTGGGTGCTCGCCGTGATCTTCGGCGCCCACGCCTTCCGGCGCGGCGGCGCCGCGCGCAACAACGTGCTCGCCCTCGTGGCGCTCGCCGTGCCGGCCGTGCTCGTGACCTACGCGGTGGTCTCGTCGGTCATCTACGGGCTCGGGCTCACCGACTGACGTCCTCCGCGCGGTAGCGCTTGTCGCGCTGGCGCACGCGCAACCCCGCCACCTGGAGTCGTCGCAGCAGCTCTCGGCTGGTCACCGGCACCGCGCCGCGCGCGACGAGGTCGTCCCAGGAGCGCTGCGGCACGTCGTAGTGGTCGTGGTCGAAGCCGCGCGGCGGGATGCCCGCCGCCTCCGCGAAGGCGTGCAGCTCGTCGAGGGAGGTGTCGCTCACGAGGTGCGCCCAGACGGTGCCGTGCGCGGGCCACTGCGGCTCGTCGATGAGGATCACGCTGGCTAGTCTGACGGCATGACCGACGATCTCGCTCGCGCGATCCAGCGGCCCGGCGCGTTGCCGCCGTTCCTCACCGCGGTCGGCATCTTCGTCACGCTCGTCGTGCTGGGCTTCCTCGGCACGGCGCTCTCCGCCCTGTCGACGACCGTGCAGGCCGACCTCCCGCTCGGGTTCTTCGGCCGGCTGTGGTTCGCGCAGCTGATCTGGGGTCTCGCCGGTCCGCTGCCGATCGCGCTCGGCGCGTTCCTCTGCTTCTGGCAGATCGCGCCGATCGCCCCGAACCTCCGGCTCGCGCACGTCGTCACCCGCGCCCTGCTCGCGGGCCTCGCCGGCACGCTGCTGCTGTTCGTGCTCGGCCTCGTGCTCACCTTCGTGCTCTGGCTGCTCGCGCTCGCGGGGCTGGACGGAGACGGCGAGCTCTTCGGGGCGGACGGCCCCGCGGAGGTCGTGCTGCCGCTGCTGTTCCAGTCGCTCGCGACGCTGCTGCAGGTGCTCCCGGTGCTCGTGCTGGGTGCCGTGCTGCTGTGGGGATGGCTGCAGCGGCATCCCCCGAAGGTGGTGGCGAAGGGCACTCTCGACGAGGTTTGAGGAACGGCCCTCCGTGGGATAGACTCGACCTTCGGTGTGCGCCCGGCCAGCCCGGCCTCTGCTTCTCGGACAGAGTGGCACCCGAGACTCTTCCCTAGCAAAGGACTCTGCAGTGGTTTACGCAATCGTGCGCGCCGGTGGGCGCCAGGAGAAGGTGGAGGTCGGCACGGTCGTCGTGCTCGACCGCACCGCCGCCGACAAGGACGGCAACATCCAGCTCACCCCGGTGCTGCTCGTCGACGGCGACACCATCACCCACGACGCCAAGGCGCTCGCGAAGGTCACCGTGACGGCGCAGGTCGTCGGCGACGAGCGCGGCCCGAAGATCGTCATCCAGAAGTTCAAGAACAAGACCGGGTACAAGAAGCGCCAGGGTTTCCGCGCCGACCTGACCCGCGTCAAGATCACCGGCATCAAGTAAGGACGGCCCCAGATGGCACACAAGAAGGGCGCCTCGTCCTCCAAGAACGGTCGCGACTCGAACGCCCAGTACCTCGGCGTGAAGCGCTACGGCGGCCAGGTCGTCAAGGCCGGCGAGATCCTCATCCGCCAGCGCGGCACGAAGTTCCACCCGGGTGCGAACGTCGGTCGCGGTGGCGACGACACGCTCTTCGCGCTGTCGGCGGGTGCCGTCGAGTTCGGCACCAAGGGCGGCCGCAAGGTCGTCAACATCGTCCCGGCGGCGTAACACCCGCTAGCAAGATTTTCTCGGCGAGGGCGGACTGCGGTCCGCCCTTCGTCATGTCCGGGCCCTACGGCCGGAAGGAGTGAGCGCATGACGACCTTCGTCGACCGCGTGACCCTCCACCTGCGCGCGGGTCACGGCGGTCACGGCTGCGTCTCGGTGCGCCGCGAGAAGTTCAAGCCGCTCGCCGGGCCCGACGGGGGCAACGGCGGTCACGGGGGCGACATCACGCTCGTCGCCGACCCGCAGGTCACGACGCTGCTGTCGTACCACCGCGGCCCGCACCGTTCCAGCGGCAATGGGTCGCCCGGCATGGGCGACAACAGGTCCGGCGCGCACGGCGAGGCGCTCGAGCTGCCTGTGCCGGTCGGCACGGTCGTCACGACGCCCGACGGCGAGCTGCTGGCCGACCTCGACGAGCCCGGGATGCGCCTCGTGGTCGCCGCGGGCGGCCAAGGCGGTCTCGGCAACGCCGCGCTCGCGACGACGAAGCGCAAGGCGCCCGGCTTCGCGCTGCTCGGCACCCCGGGCTGGGAGGGCGACGTCGCCCTCGAGCTCAAGACGGTCGCCGACGTCGCACTCGTCGGCTACCCGAGCGCGGGCAAGTCGTCGCTCATCGCCGCCCTGTCCGCCGCCCGGCCGAAGATCGCCGACTACCCGTTCACGACGCTCCACCCGAACCTCGGCGTCGTCGAGGCCGGCTCCGCGCGCTACACGGTGGCCGACGTGCCGGGCCTCATCGAGGGCGCGAGCGAGGGCAGGGGCCTCGGACTCGAGTTCCTGCGCCACGTGGAGCGCTGCGCGGCCCTGCTGCACGTGCTCGACTGCGCGACCCTCGAGTCCGGCCGCGACCCGCTCACCGACCTCGACGTCATCCTCGGCGAGCTCGCCGCCTACCCGGTGCCCGAGGGCCAGACGCCGCTGCTCGAGCGTCCGCAGCTCGTCGCGCTCAACAAGGTCGACGTGCCCGACGGCCGCGACATGGCGGCGCTCGTGCGACCCGCCCTGGAGGAGCGCGGCTACCGCGTCTTCGAGATCTCGGCGGTGAGCCGGGAGGGCCTGCGGGAGCTGTCGTTCGCGCTCGCCGAGGTCGTGGACGCCGACCGCGCCGCCCGTCTCGCGGCGACCGCGATCAAGCCGCGCATCGTGTTGCGACCGAAGGCCGTCGACGAGCAGCAGTTCGCGATCCGCTTCGACGGCGGCACCGAGGGGCTCTACCGCGTGCTCGGCGAGAAGCCCGAGCGCTGGGTGCAGCAGACCGACTTCAACAACGAGGAGGCCGTCGGCTTCCTCGCCGACCGGCTCGCGAAGCTCGGCATCGACGAGGCGCTCTTCGCCGCGGGCGCGCAGCCGGGGGCGCCCGTCGTGATCGGCGAGGGCGACGGCCGCGTCTTCGACTGGGAGCCGACGCTCACCTCGGCGGCCGAGCTCATCCAGAGCCCCCGCGGCACCGACTCGCGCTTCGACGACAACCGCCGCCGCACGACCGCGGAGCGCCGCGAGGAGTACCACGAGCAGATGGATGCGCGCGCCGCGCTCCGTGCCGAGTTCGAGGAGGAGCGCCTCGCCGCGCTCGAGAAGGACGACGACTGAGATGAGGGATGCGGTCCTCGGGGCGAAGCGCCTCGTGGTGAAGGTCGGCTCGTCGAGCGTGTCGGGCGACAACGCCGGTCAGATCGAACCCCTGGTCGACGCCCTCGTCGCGGCGCACCGTCGCGGTGTGGAGGTCGTGCTCGTGTCGTCGGGCGCGATCGCGAGCGCGATCCCACTGCTCGACCTCGGCGGACGCCCGCAGGATCTCGCGACGCAGCAGGCCGCGGCCGCGGTCGGGCAGAACGTGCTCATGTGGCGCTACCAGACCTCGCTCGACCGCTACGGCATCCTCGCCGGTCAGGTGCTGCTCACGGCGGGCGACCTCGAGAACCCGACGCACCGCTCGAACGCCCAGCGCGCGATGGAGCGCCTGCTCGACCTGCGCATCCTGCCGATCGTCAACGAGAACGACACCGTGGCGACGCAGGAGATCCGCTTCGGCGACAACGATCGGCTGGCCTCGCTCGTCGCGGAGCTCATCGGCGCCGACCTGCTCGTGCTGCTCTCCGACGTCGAGGCGCTCTACACGCGGCCGCCGTCGGAGCCCGGCGCCCGCCCCATTTCGCACGTGGCGTTCGACGACGACCTCTCCGGCGTCGAGCTCGGCTCGATCGGCTCGGCGGGAGTCGGAACCGGGGGAGCGGGCACCAAGATCGCCGCCGCGAAGTACGCCGCGGGCATCGGCACCCCCGTGCTGCTCACTTCGACGGCGAACGTCGCCGCGGCGCTCTCGGGCGACGACACGGGCACCTGGTTCGACGCCCGATCCTGAGGGCTGTTTGCCCGAAAAGGCCCCTTCGTTTGTGCTCAGAGGGCACTTCTGGGCAAACAGCTATCGATCCCGAGGAATGAGGGGGATCGACGCGGCCGGGGCGAGGGCGAGCAGGGCGAACGCCGCGGTGTAGCCCGTCAGCCCGATGAGCACCCCGACGGCGGGCGCGACGATCGCGGCGGCGAGGAACTGCCCGGTGTTCTGCGCCCCCAGCGCGCGACCCGACCAGTGCGCTCCCGCGATCTCGGCGACGGCGGTGAAGGCGAGACCGTTGTCGGCGACGCTCACGCAGGACGCGAGCACGAACAGCACCGCGACGGCCGGCGCCCAGTGCAGCTCGCCGGCGAGAGCCGTGAGGAGCAGCAGCGGGATGCCCGCGAGCGCCACCCAGCGCAGCGGACGCAGCCGACTGCCGAGGCGGTCGCTCCAGACCCCGATCGCGACGCGGCCCCCGGCGCCGAGCAGCTGCGCGACCGCGACCACGACGCCGGCCGCGATCGGGTCCCAGCCCTGGTCGGCGATGAGCCAGACGAGTCCGAAGGTCGCGAGCGCGTACTGCGGCACCACGAGCAGCGCGGAGACGAGATGGATGCGCACGAGCGTCGCGTCGCCGCGGTACGGGTTCGCCGGGCGGCCCTCGGCATCCACCGCCCTCTCCGGTCGCGGCGGGTTGACGATGAACAGCGCGCTCGCGACCGCCGCGACGACGACTACGGCGCCGCCCACGACGATCGCGGGCCAGAGCTCGCCGTCGGCGCTGAGCGGCGGCACGAGGAGCGCGCCGGCGCCTGTGCCGAGCGGCAGAGCCATCTGTCGCAGACCCATCGCGAGCCCGCGCCGCTCCGCGG
>JAEWKY010000284.1 GCA_023457615.1 Actinomycetes bacterium
CCCGGGCGCGGTGGCGGGCGCGGCGACGGCCGTGACCGGCGCGGCGGAGGCGGCGGACGGGGCTCCCGTCGGCGGCGGGGCGAGGGCGGCCTTCGTGGGAAGCCGCCCGATGATCTCCTGACGGCGATCCAGCAGCGCCGCCGCCTCCGACGACACCGCCGTCAGCTCGTCGGCGACCTCGCCGACCAGGATCGCGCCGCAGAACGGGCAGTGCTCCGGGCCGACGGGTCCGCGTTCGCACCGGGGGCACGAGGTCGAACCGCGAAGATACTTGGCCGCTGCATCGCTCCACGCCATGGCCGGAGTCTAGGGACACTCGCGTGCGAATCGCCCCGTCGGGTCGCGGTGCGGGGAATTCGCCCGTGTCGCCCGGGTTGTACCTCGGGTACCTGCGTGAGGATGGACGACATGACGGACCCCGCCGAGAAGACCCCCGAGGAGCAGCTCGCCTACTTCCACGAGCGCCGAGAGCTCGCGGTCGTGCAGCCCCTCGGCAGCCTCGCGCTCACCAACACGCAGATCGTCGACGCGGAGCAGCCGATCTGGGGGGTCCCGGGTCTCTGGGCGCCCCTCCCGGCCGGGGAGTCGGGCCTCAAGCTGACCGCGGAGGCGGCGGACGGCATCCACGTCGACGGCGTGCTGGTCGACGGCGAGGCGATCGTGCGCGGCAAGGACGACCCGAATCCGTCCGACGTCGTCTTCAGCGACACCGTGCGGGGCGCCGTCATCACCCAGGCGGGCGGCGGCTACGCCCTGCGCATCTGGGACGCGCAGTCGGAGGCGATCCAGGGCTTCGGCGGCATCGACTCCTTCCCGTATGACCCGTCGTGGATCGTCACCGCCGCATGGGAGGAGAACCCCGAGGGCACGACCCTCGGCTTCCAGCACCTCAAGGACGAGGAGAACGGCACCCACTCGCCGCGCGAGGAGGTCATCCCCGGCAGCATCCGCTTCACCCGCGACGGCGTCGACTACGACCTCGCGGCGTTCAAGGCCGGTCGCGCGCTGCAGCTCGTGTTCTCCGACGCGACGAGCGGCGACTCCACCTACAGCGTCGGCCGGTTCCTGTTCCTCGCGCCGAATCCCGACGGCACGATCACGCTCGACTTCAACCGCGCGATCCTGCCGCCGTGCGCCTTCTCGTACGCCTTCAACTGCCCGCTGCCGCCGAAGCAGAACCGCTTCGGCATCCCGATCGAGGCGGGCGAGAAGAACGTGCTCGCGAAGGACGGCTCGCTCCTGCACTGAGACCGCGTCCGCGGAGCCGGGCGTCGCACGTGACGGGCAGACTGGGGACGTGCTCATCGCGCTGCAGCGGACCTCCGCCGGGGTCGTCGCGACCGAGCTGACCGACGACGGCGAGCAGGTCGGTGCGACGACGACGGTCGCCGAGTCCGCGCTGCCGGCCTGGGTCGCCGCCCGCGAGCCCGAGCGCCCGCGCTGGGTGTGGGGCGACACCGCCCGCTGGTACCCCGACCTGCTGGCGGCCGACGTGCGGGTCGAGCGCTGCGTCGACCTGCGGCTGTGCCGCACGATCCTGCGCAACGCCGTCGCCTCCGCGGGGTCGGAGCTCGCGACCGCGCCGCGTGACGCCTGGGACGCCCCCGCGCCCGCCCGGGCCGGGCCGGCATCCGATGCCCTCTTCGATCTCGAGGCGCCGCCGGACGACGACGACCCGGTCGTCGAGTGGCGGCGGCAGCGGGATGCCGTGGCGGGCGCCGCGGACGGCGGACGGCTCGGGCTGCTCGTCGCCGCCGAGAGTCTCGGGTCGCTCGTGGCCGCCGAGATGCGCCACGCGGGCCTGCCGTGGAGCCGGGAGGAACATGACCGCGTGCTCACCGAGATGCTCGGCCCGCGCATCCCGAACGCGCGTCCCGCGAAGCTCGAGCGTCTCGCCGCCGAGCTGCGCGAGCTGCTCGATGCGCCGTCGCTCAACCCGGACTCGCAGCAGGACCTGCTCAAGGCGCTGCAGAACGCCGGGATGCGCGTCGAGTCGACGAGCAAATGGGAGCTCACCGAGATCGACCACCCGGCCGTCGAGCCGCTGCTGGAGTACAAGTCGCTCTCGCGGCTGCTCTCGGCGAACGGCTGGCACTGGCTCGACGAGTGGGTGCGCGACGGCCGGTTCCGGCCCGTGTACGTGCCCGGAGGCGTCGTCACGGGACGCTGGGCGTCCGACGGCGGGGGAGCGCTGCAGCTCCCGAAGCAGGTGCGTTCGGCCGTCGTGCCCGATCCGGGCTGGAAGCTCGTCGTCGCCGACGCGTCGCAGCTCGAGCCGCGCGTGCTCGCCGCGATGTCGGGCGACCGCGCGATGGCGCGCGCGGGTCAGGCCGCCGACATGTACCAGGGCATGGTCGACGCGGGCGCCGTCGAGACCCGATCCCAGGCGAAGTACGGCATGCTCGGCGCGATCTACGGCGGCACGACGGGTGAGAGCGGCCGGATGAGGCCGCGCATCGAGAGGGCGTTCCCTGCGGCGATGGCGTTCGTCGAGGCCGCGGCCCGCGCGGGGGAGCACGGCGACGTCGTGTCGACCTGGCTGGGGCGATCCTCGCCGCCGGGGCAGGGCCTCGGCTACGACGAGACCGCGTCGGAGGTGCAGAAGCGCCGCACCCAGCAGCGGGCGGCCGCCTGGGGGCGCTTCACCCGCAACTTCGTCGTGCAGGGCACCGCGGCGGAGTGGGCGCTGTGCTGGATGGGATCGCTGCGGCGTCGGCTGTGGTCGCTCGGCGAGGGCGCTCTCGTGCGCAAGCCGCACCTCGTGTTCTTCCTGCACGACGAGCTCATCGTGCACACCCCGGAGCCGCTCGCCGACGAGGTCGCGCTCGCGATGCGGGAGTCGGCGGCGGAGGCGGGCCGGCTGCTGTTCGGGCAGGTGCCGGTGGAGTTCGCGGTGTCGGTCGCGATCGTGGAGAGGTACTCGGATGCCAAGTGATCCCCAGAGTCCGCGCGAGGTGGTCGCCGTCGACGCCTCGCGATTCGACGACCTGCAGACCGTGCTGAACGGCGGCGGCGACGGACCCTCGTGCCAGTGCATGTGGCAGCTCATCCGGGCGAAGGAGTGGGCATCGACCTCGGTCGACGACAAGCGCGAGCGGTTGCGCGCCGAGGTCGCGGCGGGCGACCCGGCGCCGGGACTCCTCGCCTACGTCGACGGCGAGCCCGCCGGCTGGGTGCGCGTCGGACCTCGCCCGCCGCAGGAGCGCGTGGTCGCGTCGAAGATCGTCGGATCGGGCTCCCGCGAGCCCCTCGACGACCCCACGGTGTGGGCGGTGACGTGCTTCTCGGTGAGACGGGAGTTCCGGCGGCAGGGACTGGTCGGCGAGCTGCTCGACGCGGCGATCGTCGCCGCCCGTCGCGGGGGAGCGCGGGTGCTCGAGGCGTACCCGTTCGACCTCGCGGCGGGGAAGCGGTCGTCGAACGAGCTCTACCACGGCGCTCTCTCGACGTTCGAGGAGGCGGGGTTCGCGGTGATCGCCCGTCCGACGCCCGCGCGCGTCGTCGTCGCCCTCGACCTGTGAGCCTGCCGGGAGCGAATGACAGCCTTGTGATTACACGGATGTCTCTGGCATCATCAGGGTAGCTATCTCGACGCATTCGACAGGTCGATGGGGAAGTCGCATCCTGACGAATGGAGAGAGAAGTGGCTGCTGTGCAATCGAAGATCGCACGCGGAGTGGTCTACATCCACTCCGCACCCAGCGCGCTGCGCCCCCACGTCGAGTGGGCTGCGGGTCGCGCCCTCGGTCGTGCCGTCAACTTCGACTGGCGCGAGCAGCCCGTGCTGAAGGGCGCCTTCCGCACGGAGTTCTTCTGGGAGGGCGACCGCGGCACCGGGGCCGCTCTGGCATCCGGCCTCCGCGGGTGGGAGCACCTGCGCTACGAGGTGACCGAGGATGCGGGGCTCGGCACCGACGGCGGCCGCTTCATGCACACCCCCGAGCTGGGCATCTTCTACGCGCAGACCGACACGGCGGGCAACGTCGTGATCCCCGAGGATCGCGTGCGCGCGGCGATGGAGACCGCGGGCTCGGATGCCTTCGAGCTGCACCGCGAGCTGCGACTCGCGCTCGGACAGGCCTGGGACGACGAGCTCGAGCCCTTCCGGCACGCCTCGGAGGAGTCCCCGGTGATCTGGCTGCACAAGGTCGGTTGAGATCAGGTCGGCTGAGATCAGGTCGGTTGAGATCAGGTCGGTTGAGAGGCGGAACGATGAGAAGCCCGATGATGACGCAGATCCTGCACGCCGAGGTCGCCGAGATCCTCGCGGCCGAGGAGCTGCTCGACACCTCGGCGCTCGCGCCCCTCGGCGAGGACGGCGAGGGCGAGTGCGGCGCCCACGACGGCTGCCGCCCCATCCTCTGACCACACAGACCCCCCATCGCGGCTGTTCGCCCGACGCCCGGCTCCGACCCAGAGC
>JAEWKY010000285.1 GCA_023457615.1 Actinomycetes bacterium
CACATGTAGAGAGGTCTCGTGGGCTCGGATATGTGAAAAAGAGACAGCCCGCGACCCCGCTGCTCGCCGAGGCTCCCCCGGTCGACGTGCTCACGCGCCGCGAGCGCGAGATCGCCGAGCTCGCGACGCGCCTGCCGAGCGCGGACATCGCCGCGCGCCTGCACCTCTCGGTGCGCACGGTCGAGAACCACCTCGCGAAGGCGTACGCGAAGCTCGGCATCTCCGCCCGCGGCGAGCTCGACGGCGCCCTCGGCCTGAGCGGCTGACGCCGAGCGCGCACCGGCACCGTGTCGAGCGCGCCGGATCGCGGGAACGCCGGGCGAGCGCCGGATCGAGAGCGGGGGGGGCGAACCCCCGGGCGCCCTTCAGCGTGCGCCCGCTAGGCTGACCCGAACGTATCCGCCGATCGCTCGCGCGACCGACGCTTGGAGCCACAATGCTCACCCATCTCCCCGCCGTCGCCTCCGGACTCATCCCGTGGCTCGACCCCGGCGAGATCATCCGCGCGGCCGGGCCGTGGGCGCTGCTCGTGGTGTGCCTCATCGTCTTCGCCGAGACGGCGCTGCTCGTCGGCTTCATCCTCCCGGGCGACACGCTGCTCGTCATCACGGGCCTGCTCACCTTCACGGGCACGATGACGGCGGAGCAGAACGGCATCCTGATCCCGATCTGGCTCGTCTGCCTGAGCATCGCGGTGGCCGCCTTCGTCGGCGGCGAGGTCGGGTATCTCATCGGCCACAAGGTGGGTCCTCGCATCTTCGAGCGCCGCGAGAGCGGGCTGTTCTCCAAGGAGAACGTCATCCGCACCAACAAGTTCTTCGACCGCTTCGGCGGCCTCGCGGTCATCCTCGCCCGGTTCGTGCCCGTCGTGCGCACGATGACGCCGATCGCTGCGGGCGTCGGGCACATGCCCTACAAGAAGTACTCGCTCTACAACGGGATCGGCGCCCTCATCTGGGGCGCGGGCCTCACCTTCGCCGGCTTCCTGCTCGGCTACATCCCGCCGCTCGCCGACTTCGTCACCGAGTACATCGACGTCATCCTGCTGATCGCCGTCGCGTGCGCGGTCGTGCCGACGGCGTTCCACTACATCCAGTCGGTGCTCAAGGCGCGCAAGGCCAACCGCGAGGGTGTCAAGCCGCTCAGCGACTCGGAGGCCATCGCCGACGTGTTCGAAGAGGGCCAGACGGGCAAGCCGAAGAACTAGTCCGGGCTAGCCGCCCGTCGCCAGCAGCACGAGCAGCGTCGTGTTCAGGGCGATCAGCATCGCGGCGGCGGCGATCGCGAGCGCCGTCGTCCACCAGCGGTTCACCGAGCCGCCGAGCAGCTCGCGCCGCGTCGTGAGCCGCACGAGCGGCACGAGGGCGAACGGGATGCCGAACGACAGCACGACCTGGCTCAGCACGAGCGCGAGGGTCGGGTCGACGCCGAGCACGAGGATCGCGAGGGCCGGGACGAGCGTGATGATCCGGCGCACGAGCAGCGGGATGCGCACCCGCAGCAGCCCGTGCATGATCTCGGCGCCCGCGTAGGCGCCCACCGACGTCGACGCGAGTCCCGACGCGAGCAGCCCGACCGCGAAGAGCGTCGCGACGACGGGTCCGAGCGCGGCGCCGATCGCGGCGTGGGCGCCCTCGAGCGTGTCGGTGCCCTCGACCCCCTGCAGCGTCGCGGCGGCGAGCAGCAGGATCACGACGTTGACGGTGCCGGCGATCACGAGCGCGACGGTCACGTCGAGGCGGGTGGCGCGCAGCACGAGGTCGCGCACGCGTCCCTCGGGCACGAGGCCGAAGCGGTCGCGGGTGAGGGCGGAGTGCGCGTAGATCGCGTGCGGCATCACCGTGGCGCCGAGGATCGATGCCGCGAGCAGCACCGATCCGGAGTCCTCGAAGCGCGGCACGAGCCCGGCGGCGACCGACCCGCCGTCGACGGGGGCGAAGAGGATGCCCGCGCAGAAGCCCACGGCGATGATCACGACGAGCGCCGTGATGACGCGTTCGAACGGCTGGGAGCCGCGGCGGTTGTGCAGCAGGAGGAGCAGCATCGAGACGACGCCCGTGATGACGCCGCCGACGAGCAGCGGGAGGCCGAACAGCAGGTGCAGGGCGATCGCGCCGCCGAGCACCTCGGCGATGTCGGTCGCCATCGCGACGAGCTCGGCCTGCACCCAGTAGGCGAACCGCGCCCAGCGGCTCTTGAAGCGGCGCCCGAGCAGACCGGGCAGGCTCTCCCCGGTCGAGAAGCCGAGCTTCGCCGAGAGGTACTGGATGAGCCAGGCCATAGCGTTGCCGAGCACGACGACCCAGACGAGCAGGTAGCCGTACTGCGCGCCGGCGCTCATGTTGCTCGCGACGTTGCCCGGGTCGAGGTACGCGACCCCGGCGACCATCGCCGGTCCGAGCAGGGGCAGCAGCGAGCGGGATCGGGGCGTCTTCGCCGGAGCGGTCATCGTGAATCTTTCGGTCGACCGAACATTTCGGTAGACCGAAAACTAGCACCTCAGGCGAGCGGCTGCACCCAGATGGACGCCGCCATCGCGGCCGTGACGTCGTCGACCACGATCGCCGACCCGATCCCGATCCCCGCCGCGGTCACCTCGCGCAGCACGCCGGCATCCCGATCGCTGATGCGCACGACCCGCCCGCGACGTCCGGGCGACAGCGTCGACACGAGCACCCCCGAGACGGCCGGGACCCACAGCTGCGCCGACGGGATGGGGTCGCCGTGCGGATCCGCGGTGGGGAACCCGAGCCGCTCGTCGATCGCGGCGAGCATCCTGTCGCTCAGCACGTGCTCGAGCACCTCGGCCTCGTCGTGCACCTCGTCCCACGCGTAGCCGAACTCGCCGACGAGCCAGGTCTCGATGAGACGGTGGCGCCGCACCATCCGCAGCGCCTCCGTGCGGCCCCGCTCGGTGAGCACGATCGAGCCGTAGAGGGCGTGCTCGACGAGACCCTGCAGGGTGAGCTTCTTCACCATCTCCGTCACCGACGAGGGTGCGAGGCCGAGCCGCGCCGCGAGCTGCGACGACGAGATCGCGTCGGGCTGCCACTCCGTGTGCGAGTAGATGACCTTGAGGTAGTTCTCCGCGACCGTGCTGAGCGCGGGCGCGGCGGGCTCAGCGGGCTCAGCGATGCGCGGGCTCCTCGCGCTCGGCGTGGCCCGCGGGCTCGAGCTGGAACGTCGAGTGCTCGACGTCGAAGTGCCCGTGCAGGCACGCCCCGAGCCGCTCGAGCATCTCCCCCGTGCGACCGCTCGCGAAGATCGCGGGCTCGCACTCGACGTGGGCCGTGAACACGGGGGCGCCCGACGTGATCGCCCACACGTGCACGTCGTGCACCGCGACGACCCCCGGGGTCTCGAGCAGGTGCTCGCGGATGAGCGCGACGTCGGTCTCGCGCGGCGCCGACTCCGTGAGCACGCGCACGACGTCGCGCAGCAGCAGGATCGCACGCGGCACGATGAGCGCCGCGATGACGAGCGACGCGATCGCATCGATCGGCGCGAAGCCCGTCGTGAGCAGCACGACGCCGGCGATCACCGCGGCGATCGAGCCCAGCAGGTCGCCGAGCACCTCGAGCGTCGCCCCGCGCATGTTCATCGAGGCGCGGTCGCCGCCGCGCAGCACGAGGTAGGCGACGACGTTGGCGACGAGACCGACGGCCGCGACGACGAGCATCGGGATGCCGGCCGGCACGTGCGCGTCGGGCTCGGTCAGGCGGCGGACGGCCTCGATCGCGACGACGACGCCGACCACCGTGAGCAGCAGGCCGTTGACGAGCGCGCCGAGCACCTCGAGACGGCGGAAGCCGAAGGTGTGGCGATCGGTCGCCGGACGGAGCGCCCACGCGCTCGCGATGAGGGCGACGAGCAGGCCGATCGCGTCGCTGGCCATGTGACCTGCGTCGGCGAGCAGGGCGAGCGATCCCGACAGCACCGCGCCGAGCAGCTGCGCGACGAGGACCGTCGCGATGATCGCGAAGGCGATCGCGAGCCGCGTGCGCGTCGAGGCGCCGTGCGCGTGCCCGTGATCGTGTCCCACGCCTCCATCCTGCCCGTCCCCGCTCCGGATCGGTGATGTCGGGAATGGTGATCGGAATCGTTACGCGAGAGCATGGCCCCATGCCTTCCTCCGCCATCGAGGTGCGCCGCTCGTACTCGGCGACCGAGTCCGCCGCCCTCCTCGCCGCCGTCCACGCGTCGCTCGTCGCCGCCTTCCGCATCCCCGAGGACGACCGGGCCGTGCGCTACGTCGAGCACGCGCCCGAGCACTCGACCTACCCGCCGCGCCTCACCGAGCCCGACCGCTACACGCTCGTCACGATCGACTGCTTCGCGGGCCGCTCCAACGATGCGAAGCGCCACCTCTACCGTGAGATCGTCGAGCGCCTCGAGCCGCTCGGCATCCCGAGGGACCACGTCAAGATCGTCATCCGCGAGTCCGACCCCATCAACTGGGGCATCCTCGGCGGCCACGCCGCGACGGACGTCGACCTCGGCTTCGAGATCGAGGTCTGACCCGAATCGTCGGCGGCGCGACGGCCCGCTGATCAGCCGTGGCGGCGGCGGAGCTCCTCGACGAGCAGGCCGAACGCGCGGGCGCGGTGGCTGTCGGCATCCTTCTCGGCGGGGCTCAGCTCGGCGGCGCTGCGCGTCTCGCCGTCCGGGCGGAAGACGGGGTCGTAGCCGAAGCCGCCCTCGCCCGCGGGTGCCGCGAGCACCTCGCCCGGCCACTCGCCGCGCACCACGAACTCGCCGTCGGCGTCGACGAGCGCGGCCGCGCAGACGAACCGGGCGCGGCGGTCGGCGACGCCCTCGAGGTTCGCCAGCAGCAGCCGCAGGTTGTCGCCGTCGTCGCGCATGCCGGCGTACCGCGCCGAGTGGATGCCGGGCGCGCCGCCCAGGGCGTCCACCGCGATCCCGGAGTCGTCGGCGATCGACGGCAGCCCCGTGTGATCGAAGGCCGCGCGCGCCTTGATGAGCGCATTCCCCTCGAACGTGTCGGCGTCCTCGACCGGGTCGGGGCCGTCGTAGGCCGCGAGCTCGTGGCCGCCCAGACGGTCGCCGAGGATGCGGCGCAGCTCGCCCACCTTGTGCGCGTTGTGCGTCGCGAGGACGAAGGTGCTCACGCGGCGCTCAGGAGGCGAGGGTCGCGGTCTGGATCTCGGCGAGCCGGGCCGTGCCCTGCCCCGCGAGCTCGAGCAGGGCATCCAGCTCGCGCTTGTCGAACGGCGCGCCCTCGGCCGTGCCCTGCACCTCGACGAACAGGCCGCGGCCGGTCATGACGACGTTCATGTCGGTCTCGGCGCGCACGTCCTCGACGTAGGCGAGATCGAGCAGCGGCGTGCCGTCGACGATGCCGACGCTCACCGCGGCCACCGAGTCGATGAGGGCGACGGCGCTCTTGCCGATGAAGCCCTTCGCGCGACCCCACTCGACCGCGTCGGCGAGCGCGACGTACGCGCCCGTGATCGCCGCGGTGCGCGTGCCGCCATCGGCCTGCAGCACGTCGCAGTCGATCACGATCGTGTTCTCACCGAGGGCCTTCGTGTCGATGATCGCGCGGAGCGAGCGGCCGATGAGACGCGAGATCTCGTGCGTGCGACCGCCGATGCGGCCCTTGACGCTCTCGCGGTCGGAGCGGTCGTTGGTGGCGCGCGGCAGCATCGCGTACTCCGCGGTGACCCAGCCCTTGCCCTTGCCGGTGAGCCAGCGCGGCACGCCGTTCGTGAACGACGCCGTGCAAAGCACCTTCGTGTTGCCGAACGAGATGAGGGCGCTGCCCTCGGCCTGCGCGCTCCAGCCCCGCTCGATCGTGATCTCGCGGAGGGCGTCGGGGGTGCGGCCGTCGGCGCGCGCCTGGGGGTCGGTCATGGTGCTCCTACTTCTGAACGGGGATGGTGCCGGTCTCGAAGGTCTCGACGTGCGAGACCTCCGGGCCGAGGAAGCGGTGGGCGAGGGCCGTGAACGCGGCCGCGTCGTCGCCCGTCGCCTCGAAGGCGTGGCGCGGCGGTGTCGGGTCGGTGCGCTCGATGCCGAGCGACACGAGGCGTCCGTAGACATCCGCCGCCGTCTCCTCCGCGCTCGACACGAGCCGCACCGCGGGGCCCATGACGTACTGGATGGCGGCCGACATGAGCGGGTAGTGCGTGCAGCCGAGCACGAGGGTGTCGATGTCGGCGGCCTTGAGCGGGGCGAGGTACTCCTCGGCGACCGCGAAGAGCTCGTCGCCGCTCGTGATCCCCGCCTCGACGAACTCGACGAAGCGCGGGCACGCCCGGGTGAACAGCTCGACGCCCGGCGCGGCGGCGAACGCGTCGTCGTAGGCGCGCGACTGGATGGTGCCCGCCGTGCCGATCACGCCGATCCGCCCGTTGCGGGTCGCGGGCGCCCCCGCGCGCCCCCCCGGGGGGGAGGGCG
>JAEWKY010000286.1 GCA_023457615.1 Actinomycetes bacterium
CGATGATCCCGGCGGCCGCGTACTGCTCGAGCCGCGTGCGCGAGTCGGCGATGTCGAGGTTGCGCATCGTGAGCTGGCCGATGCGGTCGTCCGGGCCGAAGGCGGCATCCCCGACGCGTTCCATCGAGAGCTTCTCGGGGTGGTACGAGAGCGCGGGGCCCTGCGTGTTCAGGATCGTGTAGTCGTCGCCGCGCCGCAGCCGGAGCGTGACCTCGCCCGTGATCGCCGAGGCGACCCAGCGCACGATCGACTCGCGAAGCATGAGCGACTGCGGGTCGAGCCAGCGTCCCTCGTACATGAGGCGCCCGAGGCGGCGACCCTCCGCGTGGTAGTTCGCGACGGTGTCCTCGTTGTGGATCGCGTTGAGCAGCCGCTCGTAGGCGATGTGCAGCAGCGCCATGCCGGGCGCCTCGTAGATGCCGCGGCTCTTCGCCTCGATGATGCGGTTCTCGATCTGGTCGGAGGCGCCGAGCCCGTGGCGGCCGCCGATCGTGTTGGCCTCGAGCACGAGGGCGACCGCGTCGTCGAAGGCGCGGCCGTTGATCGCGACCGGGCGTCCGGCCTCGAACCGCACCGACACCTCCTCGGTGGCGACCGCGACGTCGTCGCGCCAGGCGGCGACGCCCATGATCGGCTCGACGATGTCGAGGCCCGTGTCGAGCTGCTCGAGATCCTTCGCCTCGTGCGTCGCGCCCCAGATGTTCGCGTCGGTCGAGTAGGCCTTCTCGGTCGCGTCGCGGTAGGGGAACCCGTGCGCGACGAGCCACTCGCTCATCTCCTTGCGCCCGCCGAGCTCGGTGACGAACGCGGAGTCGAGCCACGGCTTGTAGACGCGCAGGCGCGGGTTGGCGAGCAGGCCGTAGCGGTAGAACCGCTCGATGTCGTTGCCCTTGTAGGTGGAGCCGTCGCCCCAGATCTCGACGCCGTCCTCCTTCATCGCGCGCACGAGCATCGTGCCCGTGACGGCGCGCCCGAGCGGCGTCGTGTTGAAGTAGGTCTTGCCCCCCGAGCGGATGTGGAACGCGCCGCACTGCAGCGCGACGAGCCCCTCCTCGACGAGCGCCGACTTCGCGTCGACGAGTCGCGCCGCCTCCGCGCCGTACTCGAGGGCGCGGGCCGGAACCTGGTCGATCTCGGGCTCGTCGTACTGCCCGATGTCCGCGGTGTAGGTGAAGGGGATCGCGCCCTTGTCGCGCATCCACGCCACGGCGCAGGAGGTGTCGAGGCCCCCGGAGAAGGCGATGCCGACGCGTTCGCCGACGGGGAGGGAGCTCAGCACCTTGGACACGGTCCCCAAGCTTATGGCCGCGCCGGGGTGTCAGCCGCCGAGCGCGGGCGCCACGTCGCGCACGATCGATTCGAGGATGCGCGTGTTGAACTCGACGCCGAGCTGGTTGGGCACCGTGACGAGGATCGTGTCCGCCGCCTGCACGGCCGCATCCTGCGCGAGCTCGGCGGCGATCACGTCGGGGGCGCCGATGTAGGAGCGCCCGAAGCGCGCGAGACCGCCGTCGAGATGGCCGACCTGGTCCTGCCCGTCGCGCTGTGCGCGCAGGCCGAAGTAGTGCTCGGTCTCGTCGTCGATGATCGGCAGGATGCTGCGGCTGATCGAGACGCGGGGCTCGCGCTCGTGCCCGGCCTTCGCCCAGGCGTCTCGGTACAGCGCGATCTGCTCCGCCTGCAGATCGGCGAGCGAGGCGCCGGTCTCCTCGGTGAGCAGCGTCGACGACATGAGGTTCATCCCCTGCTCGGCGGCCCACACCGCGGTCGCCCGCGTGCCGGCTCCCCACCAGATCCGGTCGGGCAGCCCGGGGGAGCGCGGTTCGATCGGGAGAGGCTGCGTGACGCCCGTCATCTGCGGGTTGGACATCGCGACCCCCGCGCCGGCGATCGCCGCGCGGAACACCTCGGTGTGACGGCGTGCGAGGTCGGCATCCGTCTCTCCCTCGGCGGGTACGTAGCCGAACGACTCCGACCCGCGGAGCGCCGTCTCGGGCGACCCGCGCGAGATGCCGAGCTGGAGTCGGCCGCCGCTCAGCAGGTCGGCCGCGGCCGCGTCCACGGCCATGTACAACGGGTTCTCGTACCGCATGTCGATGACGGCCGTGCCGATCTCGATCCGGGAGGTGCGGGCGCCGATGGCGGCGAGCAGCGGGAACGGCGAGGCGAGCTGCCGTGCGAAGTGGTGCACGCGCACGAAGGCCCCGTCGGCGCCGACCTCCTCCGCGGCGACGGCGAGGTCGAGCGTCTGGAGCAGCGCGTCACCCGCGGTCTCGACGGTCGAGCCGAGACCCGGCGCCCAGTGGCCGAACGTGAGGAACCCGATGCGCTTCATGGAGGGATTCAACCAGGATGGTCGCGTGGCTCTTCCCCGTGCGCTCCGCCCTCCCGTCGCCTGGTTCTCGCGCACCGCGTTCTTCCGCCGGATCGGGCCGACGGTCATGCCGCCCCTCGAGCGCGCGATGAAGCGCCTGACCGGCGGACGCGTGCAGCTCTCCGGGCTCGGCGTGCCGACGCTCGTGCTGCACACGATCGGTGCGAGATCGGGCATCGAACGCGACACGGTGCTCATGTACTGCCCCGACGGCGCGGAGTTCCTCGTGACGGGCAGCAACTTCGCACGCGACGCCCACCCGGCCTGGACGGCCAACCTGCTCGCCCATCCGGAGGTCGCGGTGAGCGTCGGCGGGCGACGCGTGCCGGTGCGGTCGCGGATGCTCGACGACGACGAGCGCGAGGCGACCTGGCCGAAGCTCGAGCGCAACTGGCCGGGCTACCGCAAATACGAGGTGACGGCCGGGCGCACGCTGCGGGTGTTCCGGCTCACTCCGCGGTGACGGCGGGCGTCTCCGGCAGGTACGGGTCGAGCCCGAGGTCGACGAGCACGACGCGCCCCGCGTAGCGCGATCCCGGGTCGCGCAGCAGTCCCGCCTTCTCGGCGCCGAACGTGACCGTGAGGTCGGCGGGCAGTACGACCGGGTCGGGCACCGCGCCGTCGTCGGGGTCGATGCCGCTCGGCAGGTCGACGGCGACGACGCGCGGGCGGTCGGCGCGCTCGAGCACGGGCAGCAGCGCGGCGACGAGCTCGTGCGCCCGGCCGCGCAGCCCGGGGG
>JAEWKY010000287.1 GCA_023457615.1 Actinomycetes bacterium
CCGCGGGGCTCTACCCCGCGCTGCGCGCGGCCCGCACGCCGCCCACGATGGCGCTGAGCGCCTGAGCGGACGCGGGCCGGGCCGCTACGGCGTGAGGCGGTTCGGCCCGCGGAACAGGTAGGTCACCTCGCGGATCGACGGCTGGTGCAGCAGCAGCATGAGCACGCGCTGCAGGCCCATGCCGAACCCGCCGTGCGACGGCACGCCGTACCGGAAGAAGTCGAGGTAGAACCCGAGCTCCTCGGGGTCGAGCCCCTTCTCCTCCGCCTGCTCGACGAGCACGTCGACGCGATGCTCGCGCTGCGCGCCGGTCGAGATCTCGACGCCGTTGAAGATGAGGTCGTACGAGTTGGTGAGGCCCGCGTCGCCCTCGTGGCGGCGGTGGTAGAACGGCCGGATGCTCGAGGCGTAGTCGGTGAGGAAGACGAACTCGTGGCCGTACTCCTCCTTCACGTAGGCGGCGATCTGCCGCTCGCCCTCGGGGTCCATGTCGGCGTCGGCGCGGGGCACGGTGTAGCCGCGCGTCGCGACGATCTCCTTGGCCTCGGCGAGGGGGATGCGCGGGAACGGCGTCGTCGGCACGGTCACCTCGACGCCGAACGCGGCCTCGATCTCGGCGCCGTGCTTCTCCTTCACGGCCGTGAAGCCCGCGACGAGCAGCTCCTCGTGCATGCGCATGACGTCCTCGTGCGAGTCGACCCACGAGATCTCCGCGTCGACCGAGATGAACTCGGTCGCGTGACGCGACGTGAACGACGGATCGGCGCGGAACGCGGGGGCGACCTCGAAGACCTTGCCGAAGCCCGCGGGCTGCGCCATCTGCTTGAAGAACTGCGGGCTCTGGGCGAGGTACGCCTTGCCCTCGAAGTAGTCGACCTCGAACAGCTCGGCGCGGCTCTCCGACGCGGAGGCCATGAGCTTCGGGGTGTGGATCTCGATGAAGCCGTGCTCGACCCACCACGTGCGCAGGGCGTGCAGGAACGTCGTCTGCACGCGGAACACGAGGTTCTGCTCGGGGCGGCGCAGGTCGAGGAAGCGCCAGTCGAGGCGCTTGTCGATCGACGAGTCGTCGGCGATCGGGGAGTCGAGCGCGGCGCCGACGACCTCGAGCGCGCCGATCTTGACCTCGAGCCCGCCGAGCTTCACGCGCTCGTCCTTCTTGAGCTCGCCCTCGACGGCGACGAACGACCCCGACGACAGGCCGGAGATGGCGTCGGTCAACGCCGGGTCGCCCTCGTCGCCCTCGCGCACCGCGGGATTGACGAGCTGGGCGGCGCCCGACTCGTCGCGCAGCACGATGAACTGCACCTTCTTCTGATCGCGCACCGTCTCGACCCAGCCCGCGACGCGGACGGGGCCCTCCGGGGCAGCGGCGAGATCGGCGAGAAGAGTGCGAGTCACGGGGGGAGAGTCTATCCGGGGCGGTTCGGGGGACGGCGTTCGTTCAGGGGCGCGGCTCGTACACTCGGGATGTGTCCGCCGAGAGAGTCCATCTGGTGCGCCACGGCGAGGTCGAGAACCCGCGGGGCGTGCTGTACGGGCGCATCGAGGGCTACGGCCTGAGCGAGCGCGGCCACCGGATGGCGGAGCTCGCCGCCGCCTCGCTCGCGGGCGCGGACATCCGGGCCGTCGTCGCGAGCCCGCTGCAGCGCACGCGGGAGAGCGCGGCGCCGTGGATCGCGCGCTTCGGCCCCGGGCTCGCCGGGGGCGCCGGGCTCGAGCTCGACGAGCGGCTCATCGAGCCGACCAACGTCTTCGAGGGCATCAACATGCGCCGCGACCTGCCGCGGCGCCCCGACCTCTGGCGGCACCTGCGCAACCCTCAGACGCCGTCGTGGGGTGAGCCCTTCCTGTCCGTGCAGGCGCGGATGATGGCGGCGATCTCCGCGCACTGGCAGTCCGCCGACGGGGGCGACGTCGTGCTCGTGAGCCACCAGATGCCGATCGTCATGGTGGCCCGCACGGTCGCCGGCCTGCGGCTGCCGCACAACCCGTCGAAGCGGCGCTGCGCGCTGTCGAGCGTGACGACCCTCGAGCGCCGCGGCGACGCGTTCGTCGAGGTGTCCTACGCCGAGCCGGCCGCGGAGCTGCTCGCGGGCGCCATCGACACGGGGGCCGTGTGATGCGCCGCGTCGCCGCGCTGGCCGTCGTCGCCGCGCTCCTGCTCGCCGGCTGCACGTCGCGGGACGGGATCGCCGGGCAGAACGGCGGCGGCTACCTCTCGGGCGACGGCTCCGTGCTGCTCATCCCCGCCGACGAGCGCGTGGACGTGCCCGCGTGGGGCGGCGACACCGTCGACGGCGACCGCGTCGACAGCGCGGCGATCGACGGGGTCGCGGTGCTCAACTTCTGGTACGCGGGCTGCCCGCCGTGCCGCGTCGAGGCGCCCGACCTCGAGGAGGTGCACCTCGAGTACGCCGACCGCCTCGTCTTCCTCGGCATCAACACGCGCGACTCGCTCGAGACGGCGGCGACCTTCGAGCGCGAGAACGGCGTCAGCTACGACTCGATCCTCGACGTGACGACGAAGGACGTGCTGCTCGCGTTCGCGGGGGACGTGCCGCCGTCGGCCGTGCCGACGACGCTCGTGCTCGACGCGGAGGGCCGCGTCGCCGCCCGCATCTCGGGGATGCTGCCGAGCGCCGGGACGCTCGCCGACATCCTCGACGACGTGCTCGCCGAAGACCCGTGAGCGCGGGCTGATGGGCGACGTCGTCGCCGACGGCGGACTCTGGCTCGCCATCCCGATCGCGCTGGCCGCCGGGCTGCTGTCGTTCCTCTCGCCGTGCGTGCTGCCGCTCGTGCCCGGCTACCTCGGCTACGTCTCCGGGGTCGCCGGCGGCGCGGAGCGCACGCGCGGCCGGGTCGTGCTCGGGGCGCTGCTGTTCATCCTGGGCTTCACGCTCGTGTTCGTCGTCGTCAACTTCCTCGGGGCGACCACCGCGCGGTTCTTCCTGCAGTACGGCGAGCTGCTGCAGCGCGTCGGCGGCATCCTCGTGATCCTGCTCGGGCTCGTCTTCATCGGGCAGGTGACGTTCCTGCAGCGCCAGGTGAAGCCGTCGTGGCAGCCGCGCACGGGCCTGCTCGGCGCACCGCTGCTCGGCATCGTCTTCGCCCTCGGCTGGACGCCGTGCATCGGGCCGACGATGACGACGGTGTTCCTCATGTCGGGCTTCGACCCCGTGCGCGCCGTCGTGCTCGCCACCGTCTACTCGCTCGGGCTCGGCATCCCGTTCCTGCTCGTCGCGCTCGGCGTGGGCTGGGCGACCGGCGCGATCACGTGGGTGCGCCGCCACATCCGCGCCGTCAACATCCTCGGCGGCGTGCTGCTCATCCTCGTCGGCCTCCTGCTCGTCACGGGCATCTGGGCCGCATGGATGTACGACCTCCAGGCGGTGATCGATGGCTTCGTTCCGGCCCTCTGACGCGATCTCCGCCGACCCCGCCGACCGCGAGGATCCCGGCGCCGAGCTGCCCCGCCTCGGGTTCGTGGGATTCGCGCGATTCCTCTGGCGGCAGCTCACGAGCATGCGCACCGCCCTCGTGCTGCTCCTGCTGCTCGCGCTCGCGGCGGTGCCGGGATCGCTCGTGCCGCAGCGGTCGTCCGACCCGAACGGCGTGCTGCAGTACCGGGCGCGCGACCCCGAGGCCTTCGCGATCCTCGACTCGCTCGGCGTGTTCTCGACGTTCTCCTCGCCGTGGTTCTCGGCGATCTACCTGCTGCTGTTCGTCTCGCTCATCGGCTGCATCCTGCCGCGCACGAAGCACCACCTCGACGCCCTGCGCGCCCGCCCGCCGAAGACGCCCCTGCGCCTCGCGCGCCTCGTGGGCTACACCGAGGGCACGACGACCGCGTCGCCCGAGGAGGCCGTGGGGGCCGCCCGCCGGGTGCTCCAGGGCCAGGGCTATCGGGTCGAGCGCTACGGCGACTCGATCTCGGCGGAGCGCGGCTACCTCCGCGAGACCGGCAACCTGGTCTTCCACAGCGCGCTCGTCGGCGTGCTCGCCGCCGTCGCCCTCGGCGGGGGCTTCGGCTACAACGGGCAGCGGCTGCTCGTCCAGGGCGAGCCCTTCGTCAACGCGCGCGCCGACTACGACTCCTTCTACCCGGGACCCTTCGTCGACGCGGCCGACCCGCCGCTCGATCCGTACGCGCTGCGGCTCGACGACTTCACCGGCACGTACGAGCTCGACGCCGAGGCCCGCACGTGGCATCCGCTCGACTACGACGCGACGATCAGCGTGCGCGAGCAGGGCGGCGACTGGGTCGAGCGCACCCTCAAGGTGAACGCGCCGCTCGAGGTCGGCGGCACCTCGGTGTACCTCCTTGCGAACGGGTACGCCCCGTTGGTCACGGTGCGCGACCCGGACGGCGAGGAGGTCTTCCGCGGACCCGTGCCCTTCCTCGCGAACGACGCCAACCTCTCGAGCGTCGGCGTCATCAAGGTGCCCGACGGGCTGTCCGAGCAGCTCGGGATGCAGGGGTTCTTCTACCCGGGCGGCGCGATCGAGACGAGCTCGGGCCTGCTCACGTCGTTCGCGCCCGTGCTGAGCGACGACGCCGTGCTGACGCTCACGGTCTACCGCGGCGACCTCGGCCTGGTCGACGGCAGCGGCGGCAACGTCTACGACCTCGACACGTCGGAGATGGAGGAGCTCGCCGGGCGCGCCGACCCGCTCGTGCTGCAGGTCGGCGACACGGTCGAGCTGCCCGACGGGATGGGCACGATCGAGCTCGAGTCGGTGACGAACTACGTCGGCATCGACATCCACCACGACCCCGCGCAGGTGTGGGTGCTCGGCTTCGCGCTCGCCGCGGTCGGCGGGCTGCTCACCAGCCTCTTCATCCCGCGCCGCCGCATGTGGATCCGGGCGACCGCGACCGACGACGGCACGCGGCTCGAGTACGCGGGGCTCGCCCGCGGCGAGGACCCGACGCTCGAGGCCGCGGTCGCCGACCTCGCGACCGCTCACGCGTCGGCGCTCGGATCGCGAAGTTAGGATGCCCTCATGACTCCCGAGACCCTCGCCGCCTGGTCGCTCGTCGGCGTGTACTCCGCGGCGGCGGTCTATCTGGGCGCGTTCGCGATCTTCATGCTCGACCTCGCCCGGCGCTCGTCGGTCGCTCCCGCGCGCGTCGCCACGGCGTCCTCGACCGCGTCGGCGGGGGGCTCGGTGCTCGTCGACGCCCCGCCCGCCCCGCCGACCGTCGAGGCGCCCCGACCGAGCCGCGACGCGCGCATCGCCTTCGCCCTCACGATCGTCGCCTGGGTCGTGCATGTCGCGGCGATCATCCTCCGCGGCGTCGCCGCCGAGCGCGTGCCGTGGGCCAACATGTTCGAGTTCGCGCTCACCGGCACGGGCATCATCGTCGGCGTCTTCGTCGTCGCGAACCTGTGGAAGGACCTGCGCTTCCTCGGCACGTTCGTGACGGGGCTCGCGGTGCTGCTGCTCGTGCTCGCGACGCGCAACCTCTACGTCGACGTCGTGCCGCTGCCCCCGGCGCTCGACTCCGCGTGGCTCGTCGTGCACGTGCTCGTCGCGATCCTCGCGACCGGGTTCTTCGCGCTCGGCGCCGGGCTGTCGATCACGCAGCTGCTGCAGTCTCGGCGCGAGGCGGGTCGCCTGACGCGCGCGCGGTTCCTCACGACGCTGCCCGGCTCCATGGTGCTCGAGACGCTCGCCTACCGCGTCAACGTCATCGGCTTCGTGCTCTGGACCTTCACGCTCATCTTCGGCGCGATCTGGGCCGAGCGCGCGTGGGGCCGCTACTGGGGCTGGGACACGAAGGAGGTCTGGACCTTCGTGATCTGGGTCGTCTTCGCGGGCTACATCCATGCGCGCGCGACGCGCGGCTGGCGCGGCTCGCGCTCGGCGATCCTCGCGCTCGTCGGCTTCGCGGCGGTGCTGTTCAACTTCACCGTGGTGAACCTGTTCTTCACCGGCCTGCACGCCTACTCGGGCCTGTAGCCGCCGCTCCGCGGGTCGAGTGCCGCGCGTCAGCGCGGTGTCTCGAGACCGTCTCCGAGGAGGTCGCGGCAGCGCTCGAGCCGCGCGAGCCACCAGTCGCGGCGCTCGGGCGGTGCCGCCC
>JAEWKY010000288.1 GCA_023457615.1 Actinomycetes bacterium
GCGCATCCGTGCGCCTTCGCCGCACTCGGCCCGCTCGGCTATTTTCGTCCCCGACGGACCAAGTCGGTCCGGAAAGTTGGTGATGGAAGCCGATGTGTGGGCGTTTGACGACAAATAGCGTGGCGAGCGACCCGGGGGCCACAAGGCCTGGCGGGTGGAACCACGAGGACGAGGAAGTCCGGTGAGCGACATGGGAGACCCCACCCGCGCTCCCTGGGGCGAACTCCCTCCGGAGACCGCGGCGGTGCTGAGCACCGTCGCCCAAGGGCTGAGGAACCATGTCGACGAGATCGCGGATCGCATGATCGCGGTGCAGCGCGTCGAGATCCCGACCTACGCGGACATGTACGACGACAGCCTCCTCGCCGACGCGCACTCGGTCTCGTCGGCCGTCGTCGGCATGTGGCTCGACCTCATGACGACGGGCGGCGTGCTGACCGACGAGGAGATCGTGCCCGTGCTCGAGGGCGCGCGGCGCCGGGCGACGCAGGGGATCGGCCTCGAGCCGCTGCTGCGGGCGTACCGCGTCGGCATCCGCGTGATGTGGACCGAGATCATCTCGGCACCGATCTGGAAGTCGAGCGCCCTCGAGTCCGCGATGGGGCCGATCGCGACGGGGGCCCTCGCCTTCGCCGACCGCGTCACGACGGCCGTCGCGGCCGCCTACCTCGACGAGGTCGCCCACCTCGCCCGCGAGCGCGAGCACCGTCGCTCGAGCCTGCTCAACGTCATCCTCGCCGGCCCGATGGCCGAGCAGCATCGTGCGCTCGCCGATCTCGCCGAGCCGCACTGCGTCGTCGTGGCGCAGGTCGACGAGGGCGCGCCCCTCGCGCGGCTCGAGGCCGTCGGCGCGATGCTCGAGCGACGCGCCGGCGCGCGCCTCTGGACGGTGCGGCACTCGAGCGTCGTCGCGGTGATCTTCGGCACCTCGGCGCGCTCGGTGCTCGCCGCGCGGCTCGCCGCGCTGCTCGACGACGGGCGCGTGATGGCCTTCGGCCTGGGCAACCGGGCGACGTCGACCGCCGAGACGCGGGCGAGCTACGCCGAGGCGGCGGAGGCCCTGCACACCGGGTCGGCGCTCGGGATGACCCGCGGCCGCGTCTACGACTACTCCGCGCTGGCGCCGGCGCTCGCGCTGCTGCGCGATCGCACGGTCGCCCAGCGGTTCGCGGCGACGGCCCTCGAGCCGTTCGCCCCGATCCTGTCGCGGAGGTGGGCGCTCGAGACGCTCGAGACCTACCTCACGCGCGGCGGCCGCACGGGGCAGATGGCCGAGGCGCTCGGCCTCCACGTCAACACCGTCAAGTACCGGATGAGCGAGCTCGCCCCCTACCTGCCCGACGACGCTCTCGACGGCGACCAGGCGGCGACCCTCCTGCTCGCGATCCGCGTGCACAACTATCTGCGGGAGCGACCGTGATCGGCCAGATGCAGGACCGTCCGCTGACCCTCGCGCACGTGTTCCATCGCGCGGAGCGCCAGTTCGGCGAGGCGCGCGTCATCGTGTCCGACCCCGCGGGCGACCGGATCACGACCGTCGCCGAGTTCGCGGTGCGGGTGCGCCGGCTCGCGGCCGCGCTCGACGCGTTCGGCCTCGCCCCGGATGCGCGGATCGGCACTCTCGCGATGAACAACCAGGCGCACCTCGAGGCGTACTTCGCCATCCCGCTGATCGGGCGGGTGCTGCACACGATCAATATGCGGCTCGCCCCCGACCACCTCTCGTTCGTCGTGAACCACGCGGCCGACGAGGTGCTCATCGTCGACCGCGGCCTGCTCGGACTGCTCGAGCCCGTGCTCGACCAGCTCGGGACCGTGAAGCACTGGATCGTCATCGACGACGGCACCGACGCGGCCCTGCCCGCGGGGCTCGTCGTGCACGACTACGAGCAGCTCGGCGCGGCGACCGCCCCGCGGGCGGGACGCTTCGTGATCGACGACGAGAACCGCGCGTCGGGACTCTGCTACACGTCGGGCACGACGGGCGATCCCAAGGGCGTCGTCTACTCGCACCGGTCGACGGTGCTGCACTCGCTCGGCATGCTCGGCGTCGACAGCCTCGGCATCCGCGAGGCCGACACCGTGCTGCCGATCGTGCCGATGTTCCACGTCAACGCCTGGGGGATGCCGTACGCGGCCTTCCTCGCCGGGGCCGACCTGGCGCTGCCCGGCCGCGCGACGTCGCCGCGCGACCTGCTCGGCCTGATCGAGCGTCGACGGGTGACGGTCGCCGCGGCCGCGACGACGGTCTGGAACCTGGCCGCCCCGTTCCTCGAGGAGTTCGACCTGAGCTCGCTGCGGCTCGTGATGAGCGGCGGCTCCGCGACGCCGTCGGCGCTCTCCGAGACCTGGCGCACGCGCGCCGGCATCCCGATCACCCACTCGTGGGGGATGACGGAGATCTCGCCGGTCGCGGTGATCGGCGGGGTGCGCCCCGCGGATGCCGACGCGTCCGAGGAGCGCCTCGTCGAGATCCGCGCGCTCCAGGGCCGCTCGGTGCCGCTCGTCGAGCTGCGGCTCATCGACGACGACGGCAGCGAGGTGCCCTGGGACGGCGAGTCGGTCGGCGAGGTGCAGGTCTCCGGCCCCTGGGTCGCCTCCGGCTACTACCGTCGCGCCGCCGGCGAGGGCATGACGCCCGACGGCTGGCTGCGCTCCGGCGACCTCGGCTCGATCGATCCGCGCGGCTACCTGCGCATCGTCGACAGGCTCAAGGACATCATCAAGTCGGGAGGCGAGTGGATCTCGTCGGTCGACCTCGAGAACGCGATCATGAGCCACCCGGACGTCGTCGAGGCCGCGGTCGTCGGCCGCGCCGACGTCAAGTGGGCCGAGCGCCCCGTCGCCTACGTCGTGACGCGGGACGGCGCGAGCCTGACCGCGGAGCTCGTGCGCGAGCACCTCCGCCCGCTCGTCGCGAAGTGGTGGCTTCCCGACGACGTCGTCTTCCTGCCGGAGCTGCCCAAGACCGGGTCCGGCAAGTTCTCCAAGACCGAGCTCCGTCGGCTCTTGGAGGGGTCGGGAGCCACACCCTGACCCCGCCCGCCCGGGCACCCCATCCCCACCCAGCAACCACGTTTTCAAAGGAGAAGAACATGGCATATTCCCGTTCACGTCGATATCTCGCCGCGGTCGCGGCGGGTGCCGGACTCGTGCTGCTCGCGGGCTGCGCGGCCGGCGGTCCCGCCGAGCCTGGCGGGGAGGGCAGCGCCGAGGGCTCGACGATCGCGTTCGTCGGCTACGGCGACGTCAACCCGTGGGGCGCGGCCTTCAACGCCGTCTACCGTCCCGCGCTCGAGGCCGAGGGGGTGACGATCCAGGATCTGTCGACGATGGATCCGGGCACCCAGGTGCAGAACTTCAACCAGGCGGTCGCCGAGCAGCCCGACGCGATCGTCGTCGCCCTGCTCGACACGGCGGCCATGGTGGCCCCGATCCAGAAGGCGACCCAGGCCGGCATCCCGGTCATCGTCTACGACGGGCGCCCCGACCCGGCCGTCGCGGACGACCCGCTCGTGCGGCAGGTGCTCTCGGACAACGCGGCCGTGGGTCGCTACGCGGCCGAGAACATCCTCGAGGGGCTCGAGGCCCAGGGCAAGACCGAGGGCACGATCGTCGTGATCAAGGGCACGGCGTCGATGCTCGTGACGCAGGACCGCATGGAGGAGTTCCACGCGGCCCTCGAGGGCACGGGCTTCGAGGTCATCGCGGAGGAGGACGGCAACTGGGATCCGACCCTGTCGGGCACCATCGCGACCTCGCTCTTCGCGAAGTTCGGCGTCGACGGCATCGACGCGGCCTACGGCATGGCCGACTACATGGCGATCCCGATCATCGAGGCGGCCAAGCAGGCGGGCGTCTCGGTCGGCGCCGAGGGCCTCATCGTCACGAGCAGCAACTGCTTCGCGTCGGGCATCGAGTCGATCCAGGCCGGTGAGCTCTACGGCACCGCGACCGAGGACCCGGGCACGATCGCGGCGGCGACCGCCGACTACACGCTGTCCTTCCTCCGCGGCGAGGACCCCGAGCGGGTCGTCACCATGGAGGAGCACCGTGTGACGAGCGAGAACGTCGACGAGTTCGCGGAGCAGTGCTCGGTCGCGTGATCCCCGACTCGACGGACCCGGTGGTCCGGATCGGCACCCCGCCGATCCGGATCACCGGCCTGCGCAAGGCGTTCGGCGGCGTCGACGCCGTCAAGGGCGTGAGCCTCGAGCTGCGGGCCGGCGAGATCCGGGCGCTGTGCGGCCACAACGGCGCGGGCAAGAGCACGGTCATCAAGATGGTGTCCGGGCAGCTGCAGCCGGACGCGGGCGAGATCGAGATCGACGGGATGCCGGTGCGGCTGCGCTCGCGGCGTCAGGCCCAGCGGGCGGGCATCGCGCTCGTCGACCAGGAGCTGAGCGTCGTGCCGGCCCTCACGATCGCCGAGAACCTCGTGCTCGGCGACGTCGACGCGGGCCTGCTCGTCGCCCACCGCAGGCTGCGGGAGCGCGCGCGGCGCCTGCTCGAGACGGTGGGGCTGGGTCACCGCGACCCTTCGGCGCTGCTCTCGACCCTCAGCATCGGCGAGCGGCAGCTCGTCGAGATCGCGCGCGCCCTCGGTCAGGGTCAGCGCCTCGTCGTGCTCGACGAGCCCACGGCGACGCTCAACGACACCGAGAGCGAGCTCGTCTACGCCGGCGTGCGCCGCCTCGCGGCGACCGGCTGCGCCGTGCTCTTCGTCTCGCACCGGCTGCGCGAGGTGCTCGGCCTGTGCGAGACGGTCACCGTGCTGCGCGACGGCGAGCTCGTCGCGACGACGCCGGCCGCCGAGCTCACCGTCGACTCCCTCATCGAGCAGATGCTCGGCGAGCAGGTCGCGAGCTCGATCGCCGCGCCCCCGTTCGACGGCTCGGCCGAGCACGCGCTCGTGCTCGACGGGCTCACGGTGCCCGGACTCGTCGACGGCGTGCGCCTCGACGCCCATCCGGGACGCATCTACGGCCTCGCCGGCCAGGTCGGCTCGGGCACCTCCGACCTGCTGCGCGCGCTCGCCGGACTGCACCCGTCGGCGACCGGCCCGGTCGCGCTCCGCGCCCGCCGCCTCCCGCTCGGCGACCCGC
>JAEWKY010000289.1 GCA_023457615.1 Actinomycetes bacterium
GGCCCGGCTCGCGAAGCGCCCGCCGGCGTTCCTCGCCTGGCCGCTGCGCGCGGCCATCCGCCTCGGCGGGATCGCCGCGCTCGTCGTGCCCGGCATCGTCGTGCCGATCGCGCGGCGCGTGCTGCGCGGGATGGTCGCGCACCTCGTGATCGACGCCAAGGACCCGGGTCTCGGCCGCGCCCTCGCGCGCATCCGCGACCGGGGGATGCGCCCCAACGTGAACCTCCTCGGCGAGGCCGTGCTCGGGGCGCGGGAGGCCGCGAAGCGACTCGACGGCACCACCCGCCTGCTGGCCCGCCCCGATGTCGACTACGTCTCGATCAAGGTCTCGGCGACCGTCGCGCCGCACAACCCCTGGGCGTTCGACGAGGCCGTCGAGCACATCGTCGAGGCCCTCACGCCGCTCTTCGAGCAGGCCGCCTCCACGACCCCGGCGAAGTTCGTGAACCTCGACATGGAGGAGTACAAGGACCTCGACCTGACGATCGCGGTCTTCACCGCGATCCTCGACAAGGAGCCCCTGCGCGGGCTCGAGGCGGGCATCGTGCTGCAGGCCTATCTGCCCGACGCCCTCGGTGCCTACCTGCGCCTTCAGGAGTGGGCATCCGCGCGCCGTGCCGCCGGTGGCGCGGGCATCAAGGTGCGCGTCGTGAAGGGCGCGAACCTCCCGATGGAGCGGGTCGACGCCGACCTGCACGACTGGCCGCTCGCCACGTGGCACAGCAAGCAGGAGAGCGACACCAATTACAAGCGAGTGCTCGACGCCGCGCTCCGGCCCGACCGCATCGGCGACGTGCGCGTCGGGGTCGCCGGGCACAACCTCTTCGACCTCGCCTACACGAAGCTCCTCGCGCGGGCCCGGGGCGTCGAGAGCGGCGTCGAGTTCGAGATGCTGCTCGGCATGGCGCCCGCCCAGGCGGAGGTGGTGCGCCGGGATGTCGGCGGGCTGCTGCTCTACACCCCGGTCGTCGCGGCGGCCGACTTCGACTCCGCGATCGCCTACCTCGTGCGCCGGCTCGAGGAGGGCGCGAGCCAGGAGAACTTCATGTCGGCCGTCTTCGAGCTCGCGCGGAACGAGTCGCTGTTCGCCCGCGAGCGCGACCGCTTCCTCGCCTCGCTCGCCGAGCTGGATGCCGCCGTGCCGCCGCCGCACCGCGTGCAGGACCGCACGGCACCGGTCGACGAGGTCGTGCGCGAGTTCCGCAACTCGCCCGACAGCGACCCGTCGATCGCGGTCAACCGCGACTGGGCGCGCGCGATCCTCGACCGCGCCCCGTCGAGCCGGCTCGGCGCCGACACGGTGGCGGGCAACACGATCGGCGACGGCAAGCAGCTCAACGAGCTCGTCGGCGCGACCGTGAAGTCGTCGTCGGGCTGGAACGACCTCGGGGCCAAGGGGCGCGCCGCCGTGCTGCGCCGCGCCGCGATGATCCTGGAGCGCCACCGCGGCGACCTCATCGAGGTGATGGCGTCGGAGGCCGGCAAGACGTTCGACCAGGCCGACCCCGAGGTCTCCGAGGCGATCGACTTCGCCGCCTACTACGCCGCCCGTGCGCTCGACCTCGAGAGCATCGACGGCGCGACGTTCGTGCCCGCGAAGCTCACCGTGGTCATCCCGCCGTGGAACTTCCCCGTCGCGATCCCGGCGGGCTCGACGCTCGCCGCGCTCGCGAGCGGGTCGTCGGTCATCATCAAGCCCGCGCGCCGCTCGGCACGCAGCGCCGCCGTCATGGTCGAGGCGCTCTGGGAGGCCGGTGTGCCGAGAGACGTGCTGCGGTTCGTGCAGTTCTCGGATGCCGGGCTGGGGGAGCGGCTCATCGCCGACACGCGCGTCGACCAGGTCATCCTCACGGGCGGCTTCGAGACGGCCGAGCTGTTCCGCGAGTTCCGTCCCGGCCTGCGACTGCTCGCCGAGACGAGCGGCAAGAACGCGATGATCGTCACGCCGAACGCCGACCTCGACCTCGCCGCGAAGGACGTCGCCTACTCGGCCTTCGGTCACGCCGGCCAGAAGTGCTCGGCCGTCTCGCTCGCGATCCTCGTCGGCTCGGTCGCCGACTCCGAGCGCTTCCGGGCTCAGCTCGTGGATGCCGTCGGCTCGCTCCCCGTCGGCGAGGCCGCGGACCCGGTCAACCGGATGGGTCCGCTCATCGCGCCGGCCGAGGGCAAGCTGCTCAAGGCGCTCACGACGCTCGACCCGGGCGAGTCGTGGCTGCTCGAGCCGCGCCGGATCGACGACGAGGGCCGCATCTGGTCGCCCGGCATCAAGACCGGCGTGACCGCGGGATCGGAGTTCCACACCGTCGAGTACTTCGGACCGGTGCTCGGCATCCTGCGCGCCCGCGACCTCGACGAGGCTCTCGCGCTGCAGAACGCCGTCGACTACGGCCTCACCGCGGGGCTGCACTCGCTCGACGCCCGCGAGATCGCGCAGTGGGTCGACGAGGTGCAGGCCGGCAACCTCTACGTCAACCGCGGCACGACCGGCGCGATCGTGCAGCGCCAGCCGTTCGGCGGCTGGAAGAAGTCCGTCGTCGGGCCCGGCACCAAGGCGGGCGGCCCGAACTACCTCCTGGGGCTGGGCTCGTTCCGCTCGGCGGAGGCGGCCCCGGCGCCCGGCGGCGGCATCCCCTCGCGCTTCGCGGGCATCGTCGAGGCGTTCACCGAGAAGGGCGAGCGCGACTACCTCGCGCGCGCCCTCGGCAGCGACGCGCGCGCGCAGGCCGACGAGTTCGCCGTGTCGCGCGACGTCTCGGGCCTCGACGCCGAGCGCAACGCGTTCCGCTACCTCCCGGTGCCGGTCACGGTGCGGGCCGAGCGGCTGGCCTCGCCCGTCGAGGTGGCCCGCGTCGTGCTCGCCGGTCTCGCGGCGGGCTCCCCGCTGAGCGTCTCCGCCCCGTCGGGATGGGCGCCCGCGGCGCTCGCGGCCTTCCGTGCGGCCGGCATCCCCGTCGCCACCGAGGACGAGTCCGCGTGGCAGGCGACCGCCCGGACGCTGCGGGACGCCCGCGTGCGCGTCGTCGGCGGCTCGGCGGCGGCGCTCCTCGAGTCGATCGGCGGACGCCCCGACGTCGCCGTCTACGACAACCCGGTCACCGAGGCGGGCCGGGTCGAGCAGCTCCCGTTCCTGCGCGAGCAGGCGATCTCGATCACGGGACACCGCTTCGGCACCCCGAGCCCGCTCGTCGACGCCGTCCCCCTCACCGCCTGACCCGAAGACCCGCCGCCCGCGCCCGGGTGGGGGGCGGGCCCGCCCCG
>JAEWKY010000290.1 GCA_023457615.1 Actinomycetes bacterium
GCGCCGCGCTGCGGGGCCTGCGGCTGCTGCGCGGGCGCGGCCTGACGCGTGAACGCCGCGTTCTGCTGGGCCGCCTGCTGCTGGGCGAGCGCGGTCGCGCGCTGCTGCACCTGACCGCGCTCGTTGCGCACCTCGACCTCGCCCTGCGCGTCGGCGCTCGGGGCGGAGTAGGAGAGGTTCTGCTGGGCGGGCTGGTCGGTCGAGAGTCCGCGCGCAGCGATGCGGGCCTGGCCGCCCTGCTCGTTCGTCACCTGCAGCTCGAGGTTGAACAGGAAGCCGACCGACTCCTCGCGGATCGCGCCCATCATGCTCTGGAAGAGGGTGTAGCCCTCGCGCTGGTACTCGACGAGCGGATCGCGCTGCGCCATCGCGCGCAGGCCGATGCCGTCCTTGAGGTAGTCCATCTCGTAGAGGTGGTCGCGCCACTTGCGGTCGATGACCGACAGCACGACGTGCCGCTCCAGCTCGCGGATGGCGGCCTCCCCGAGCTGCTCCTCGCGGCGACGGTAGGCGAGCTTGGCATCCGAGATGATCTCCTCGGTGAGACGCTTGGCCGAGAGCCGGCCCTTGCTGCCCACCTCGGTGACGACCTCGTCGATCGTGATGCCCACGGGGTAGAGCGTCTTCAGCTCCGCCCACAGCGCGTCGAGATCCCAGTCGTCGCTCGAGCCGCCCGCGGTGTGCTCGCCGATGACCTCGGTGAGCACCCGGTCGAGGAACTGCTGCACGCGCTCCTGCAGGTTGTCGCCCTCGAGGATGCGGCGCCGGTCGGTGTAGATCGCGTCGCGCTGGCGGTTGAGCACGTCGTCGTACTTGAGCACGTTCTTGCGGATCTCGGCGTTGCGGCCCTCGACCTGCGACTGCGCGGAGCGGATCGCGCGCGAGACGAACTTGTGCTCGATCGCGACGTCGTCGGGCACGCCCGAGCGTCCGAGCAGGTTCTCGACGGCGCCCGCGTTGAACAGGCGCATGAGGTCGTCCTGGAGCGAGAGGTAGAAGCGGCTCTCACCCGGGTCGCCCTGACGGCCCGAGCGGCCGCGCAGCTGGTTGTCGATGCGACGCGACTCGTGGCGCTCGGTGCCGAGCACGTAGAGGCCGCCGGCCTCGACGACCTTCGACGCCTCCGCCTCGACCTCGGCCTTCACGGCGGCGAAGACCCCGTCCCAGGCGGCCTCGTACTCGTCGGGGGTGTCGACCGGCGAGAGGCCGCGCTCGTGCATGCGCGACGTCGCGATGAACTCCGCGTTGCCGCCGAGCATGACGTCGGTGCCGCGACCGGCCATGTTGGTGGCGACCGTGACGGCGCCGACGCGACCGGCCTGCGCGATGATCGCGGCCTCGCGCGCGTGGTTCTTCGCGTTGAGCACCTCGTGCTTCACGCCGCGCTTCGCGAGCAGGCGGGAGAGCTCGTCGCTCTTCTCGACGCTCGTCGTGCCGACGAGGATCGGCTGGCCCGTGCGGTGCCGCTCGACGATGTCCTCGACGACCTGCTGGAACTTGACGGCCTCGTTCTTGTAGACCACGTCGGCCTGGTCCTGGCGCACCATCGGCTTGTTGGTCGGGATCGGGATGACGCCGAGCTTGTAGGTCGACATGAACTCCGCCGCCTCGGTCTCGGCGGTTCCGGTCATGCCGGAGAGCTTCGTGTAGAGGCGGAAGTAGTTCTGCAGCGTGACGGTCGCGAGGGTCTGGTTCTCGGCCTTGACCTGCACGCCCTCCTTCGCCTCGATGGCCTGGTGGATGCCCTCCGAGTACCGGCGTCCGACGAGGATGCGGCCCGTGTGCTCGTCGACGATGAGCACCTCGCCGTTCATCACGACGTAGTCCTTGTCCTTCTTGAACAGCGCCTTCGCCTTGATGGAGTTGTTGAGGAAGGAGATGAGCGGGGTGTTGGCCGACTCGTAGAGGTTGTCGATGCCGAGGTAGTCCTCGACCTTCTCGATGCCGGGCTCGAGCACGCCGACGGTGCGCTTCTTCTCGTCGACCTCGTAGTCCTCGCCCTCGACGAGGCGCTTGGCGACGTTCGCGAACTCGCCGAACCAGCGGTTGGCCTCGCCCGAGGCGGGGCCCGAGATGATGAGCGGGGTGCGCGCCTCGTCGATCAGGATCGAGTCGACCTCGTCGACGATCGCGAAGTAGTGACCGCGCTGCACCATGTCGGCCGTCTGACGGGCCATGTTGTCGCGCAGGTAGTCGAAGCCGAACTCGTTGTTCGTGCCGTAGGTGACGTCGGCGGCGTACTGCTCGCGGCGCTCCGCGGGGTTCTGGCCGGCGAGGATGCAGCCGGTCGTCATGCCGAGCGCGCGGAAGACGCGGCCCATGAGCTCCGACTGGTAGGAGGCGAGGTAGTCGTTGACGGTGACGACGTGCACGCCCTTGCCGGCGATCGCGTTGAGGTACGCGGCCGTCGTGGCGGTGAGCGTCTTGCCCTCGCCGGTCTTCATCTCGGCGATGTTGCCGAGGTGCAGCGCCGCGCCGCCCATCAGCTGCACGTCGAACGGACGGAGGCCGAGCGTGCGCTTGGCGGCCTCGCGCACGGCGGCGAACGCCTCGGGGAGCAGGTCGTCGAGCGACTCGCCGTCGGCGAAGCGGTCGCGGAACTGCGAGGTCTCGCCGCGCAGTTCCTCGTCGGTGAGGTCGGTGAAGGCGTCTTCGAGGTGGTTGATCGCCTCCGCGTAGCGCTTGAGGCGGCGCAGGGTGCGACCCTCGCCGACGCGGAGGACTCTCTCCAGGACGTTGGCCACGGACTCTCCTTACGGGATGCGGGCGCGGGTGGGCCCGCCGTTACCGGCGTGTGACCTGACAAGCGTAGTGGGCCCGGGGGGGGGGGGCCCCGGCCCCCCCCCTGGCGGG
>JAEWKY010000291.1 GCA_023457615.1 Actinomycetes bacterium
AGCTCGCCGCGCTGGACGCGGCCGCGGCGCGCGTCGCCGACGGCGTCTACGGGGCGTGCGACCGCTGCGGGAGGCCGATCCCCGAGGGTCAGCTCGAGCTGCGGCCCGCGCGCACCCGGTGCGTCGCCTGCACCGACTCGGGTCGTCGCTAGCCGCGGTCCAGGTGACGCTGCCAGGCCATCCCGAGCTCGAAGCGACCGAACACCCCGAGGTCGTCCATCGCCTCCGCGATCCGGCGCCGCACGGTCCGCAGGCCGAGCCCGAGGGAGTCGGCGATCTGCTCGTCGGTGCGGCCCTGGGCGAGCAGCTCGAGCACCGACTCCCAGCCGTGCTGCGCGAGCGGGAGCGGTCGGGCCGCGGCCCAGAGCCCCTCGAAGTAGTGCGCGAGCATCCCGATGATCGACGGATCGTGGATGACGATCATCCCGTTGACCGGCCCGCCGGCGCCCCACTCGAGCGGGATCGCCGCGATGACGCCGTCGTCGACGTAGAACCAGCCGGGCACGGCCGTCGAGACGCGGATCTCGATGCCGATCTCGAGCTGCAGGCGGATCGCCTCGACGTTCTCCGGCTTCGACGCCTCCTCGACGGTCGTCAGCACGCGCATCGTGTAGTCGCGCGCGACGAGATCGGCCTCGACCTCGTCGAGGCGCGTGATGACCTGCTCGCGGATGACGCGCAGGTCCTTGTTGGTGTTGCCCGGTCGGCGCGGCGGACGCTCGTCGGCGTAGCGGCTCCACGACTCCCAGACGCGGTCGCTGCCGTGGATGATCTCGACCGCCGGACGCGCCCCGGCATGCCCCGAGCCCGCCTCCGCGCCGAGCAGGTCGGGCAGGCGGCGCACGAGACCCTCGAGACGATCGAGCCTGTCGCGGGCGGCGGAGAGCTCCGCATCGACGCCGTGCAGCATCAGCTCGGCCGTCGGGGTGACCGTGACGGCGTCGCCGTCGACCCGCACCGCTCCGGCCGCGATGAGGCGGTCGACGAGCTCGGCGGGGCGGTGTCCGGCGGCCGAGCGCAACTCCTCGAAGGTCGACGGCCGCGCGCGCACGACGGCGAGCAGCAGGTCGACCGCGGCGGGATCGAGATCGGCGGCGGAAGGGCGATCGCTCATCGAGACGGAGTCTAGGCGGAGGCCGCCCCGCCCCCGCGGGTCACGCGCGGTTGGCCTGCGCCACGAGCCCGTCGATCATCTCGGGCGTGAGACGCCCGCCCGACATCGCCGCCGCCTTCTCGAGCGGCAGGAGCTTGAAGGGCGTCAGCACCTTCTCGTCGACGCCCGCCTGCGCGAGGTACCCGCGCACGAGCGGGCCGCCGACGGGATGCTTGAGCCAGGCTCCGATCGTGCTCCGCGCGGTGAGCGTGCCGGTCATCCGGCCTCCTCGACGTCGGCCCTCGCGTCGGTGATCGTGAAGCCGTAGCGCGAGGCGATGCCCGGCAGCTCCTTCAGTCCGGCATCCAGGGCCCCCTGGATGGTCGCGCGGTCGACGGTGTCGCCGGAGACGGTGATCGTGGCTCGTACGGTGTAGTCGGTCATGCCTCCGGTCTACGCCGCCGAGCTCGCGACGGCGCGGGGTTGCCAGACGCCGTGCGACGTGCAGGCGACTCAGCCGACGTCGGCGCCCACGGCCCTCCACTGCTGGTCGAGACAGTTCGTCATGGTCGAGGTACCGCGTAGCTGCTCGATCGTCTGCGGCGAGAAGTCGACCTCGGCGATCCCCGCTTCGTACAGTCCGGTCGCGAAGCCCGCGACCGCGCCGCCTGCGCCGAGCCAGCCGACGGGTGCCGTGAAGATGTCGGCGTCCATCGCGAGCTTCCGGATCGTGTTCGCGGTGCTCGCGACGGGGCCGACCCCGTAGCCCCCCGTCGCGGAGCCGGCGTTCGAGAACGCCCACCGCGCGGCGCAGTTGGTGATGCCTACGGGGTTCATGAGCTCGAAGCCCGCCGCGGTCTCGTCGTCGCCCCACATGTTGGCGATGCCCGCACCGAAGCCGATGAAGGCGAACAGCACGCCGACGGGCGGGCAGAGCAGGCCGAGGAAGATCGGGGCCGCGATCGCGAAGAACCCGACGGTGATCTTGAGTCCCTGCGCGATGCCCCGCTCCCACGACTGACCCTCGGTCGGATAGTCGGCGGTCACCGACTTCGGGCCGTCGACGAACACGAAGCCCGTGAGCTCCTTCGTGTCGGGGTTCTCGTAGATCTGGTCGCCCGACACCCCCGACGTGAAGCCCATGAGGACGCGCGATTCGATGTGCTGGGCCGCCGTCACCTGGATGGCCGTTCCCGCGATGAACGAGTTGTCGGCCGGGTCGGAGCCGGGGCAGTAGGGCGCGTTCCCGTCGACCCGGATGCCCAAGCCGAAGCTGATCGTGTGGCACGTGACGCGGTAGTTCGCCGTGAGCGGGAGGGTGCGGGCATCCCCGGTGGTCACGGTGATGAGCGGGTTCACCTTCGCGACCGCACCGGGACGCTCCCAGCCCTGGAACACGAAGCCGGTCGAGGGACCGACCGCGTAGGCCGCGATGTCGGTGTCGGCCGGGAACGCGTTGCCCGCGTCCTTGCACGGTCCCGGGCGCTGCTCCTCGACCCGCATCTCGCCGCTTGCCGAGATGTCGAGACCGTAGGAGGTGCTCCAGTCGAAGCCCTCCATCGAGTAGGCGCCGATGACGCCGTTCGCGTCGGGCAGGAGCAGCACTGTCGGCAGGTCACGGGTTCCGACGACGCGGCCGTCGGCGAGGGTGAAGCGCGCGTCGGTCGTGACCGTCTGGCACGCCTGCACGCGCATCCGGATGTCGCCGCCGAGGTAGCAGTCGTCGGTCGGGCGGGACAGCGGTCCGGAGGTGACCCACTCCGCGCGGTTCTCGTTCGGCCCGGTCGTCGAACCGTTGCCGAAGCAGTAGCGAGTGTCGCCGTAGGTGCTCACGTAGACGTCGAGCTTCTCGGTGGGGTCGACCGTCGCGATGAGCTGCGTGCGATCGGAGCTCTGCCATTGCATCCACTGAGGTTCGTCGAGGCGCAGGCCCTGGATCTTCTGGAGGTCGTGGTAGTAGCCGGGGCCGCATCCCGTGGCTCCGAAGTCGAGCGCGTCGACGTCCCCGACGACCGTGAGGCGCGAGCACGCGTCTTCGAGGTAGAACCCGGCGACGAGACGGAGGTCGGCCGACACTGTGATGGTGCGCATCGCCCGCACGAGCGGTCCGACCGGCGCCGCGACCACGCGGTCGAGACCGTCGGCGTCTGACCAGCCGGTGAACGTGACGCCCTCGACGAGCACCTCGGGCGTGACCTTCACGGTCGTGCCCGCGACGTGGCGCGGCGAACCGTCGGGGCAGTTCGGCGCAACGTCGGTGTTCACCTGTCCGAGCTCGCGGCCCCGCACGTCGGTGCCGCCGTCGACCGAGAAGTCCAGGGTGAAGCACTGCACGACCAGCGCGGTGACGCGGGTCACGGCGGCCTGCCCGACCTCGACCGTCAGCTGCGACTCGCGGCCGAGCGCGGCGTTCAGCACGCCCCCGGGCGCCCAGCCGAGCATCACGCGGTCGATGCCCGGCGTCGCCGACACCGTCACCTGCGAGTACCGCACGTAGCCGTTGCCCTGCGGCGACCGGCAGTTGAGCGGCGTGACGAGCTCCGTCGAGTCGCCCGCGCCCGCGGGATCGATCGTCACGACGACGGGTCGGCAGAGCGGCCCGAAGGTCACGGGGATCGTGGTGTCGGCCGTGATCGTCAGCGCGAGGTACGGGCGGTTCGCGGAGTCGCGGCGGCGCTCGGCTCCCGCGGGGAGTCCCGCACCCCACGCGTAGAACACGTCGGCTTCGCCGAGCTGCGGGTTGTCGCGGCTGTCCGGGTAGATCGTGAGCGCCGTCCCGGGCGAGTACCCGGGTTCGTGCGCCGCGGTCGTGCAGTCGCTCGCGGGGAACACGACGAGGCCGCCGTTGCCCGTCACGTCGGCGCCGAGCGCGAAGCAGTCGCCTCGGAACGACGCGACGTGCAGCCAGGTCTGGAAGTCGGAGGTGACCGTGAACGTCGTCGTGAGGGATGCCGACGCCACGATGTAGCCCGTGCCGCCGAGCTTCTGCCAGTAGAGGAACGTCGCATCCGGCCCCGGCGTCGCGGTGACCGTGACGGCCGTGCCGACGAGGTAGCCGTCCGTGCCGCAGTTCGACGCGGTGTCGACGGTGACGGTTCCGAGCGACGGCTGGAGGGAGCGCACATCGAGGCTCGCGCATCCCGTGACGGTCGTCGTGAGGTCGTCTTGCACCCCCGGGAACGTGCCGTCGCCGAGGTAGCGCACGATGACCGGCACGGGGCTGCTCGTCGCCGAAGCGGCGCCGAAGCGGATCGTGCAGCCTTCGTTGGCGATCGGCACCTCGCACTGCTTGGTGCCGTCGGCGTAGACCTCGACGGTTCCCGTCGCGGCGAGGTCGAAGTGGTTCCAGGTGACGGTCACGTCGGTGTCGACGACGACGCTTCCCGGCACGTGCGCGCCGAGCACCGGCGTGCCGATCCCGACCGTGAAGTTCTTCGAGACGAGGGTGCCGGGGGCGTAGATGACGTCGCCCTCGAACGACGCGTCGACGCGGTGCGTGCCCGACGAGCCGAACTCGATCTCGCAGCTCGCGAAACGGGCGCCCGGGTCGGCGACCGTCGTGCACGAATCGCCGTCGTCGGCCGTGACCGTGACGTCGCCGCGGAAGTCGGCCGAGGCACCGCCCGCGTGCGTGAGCTCGACCGTGATCGTGACGTCCTCGCCGACGACGATCGGGGTGACGACATCCTGGATCTCCAGCGTCACGCCGATGCGCGTGATCGCGACGGGCTTCGCGACGCTCGCGCTGCCGTCGTAGGCGTCGCCGAGCGGGGTGTAGCGCGCGATGATCGCCGTCGCGGGCCAGCGCAGGTCGGTGACTCCGTCTCCGACCTGCGGGGTGGCCGTCGCGACCCCGTTCTCGAGGGTGCCCATCGCGAGGAAGGTCTCGGTGCCGGCATCCACGCCGTAGAAGGCGACGGTGCCGGCGGGGTGGCCCTCCGCCGTCACGGGCGCGACGGTCGCCGAGAGGTTCATGCCGCTGCCGACGAGCACCGACGACGGCGACGTGAGCGTCGTCGTCGTGAGAGCGCCATCGGGGGCGTAGACGGCCGGGTCCGACTCCGCGGCGACCGACGCGGAATTGTCGGGGTAGCGTGCGACGATCGTGCCCGGCGTCATGCGGATGCGGGCGACCCCGCTCGGGCAGAGCTCGGCGGTTCCCGCGCACACCTGCAGCGAGGCGACGCCCGACGCGTTCGGGATGGCCGTGGCGATCACCGTGAACGGCTCGATCGCGAAGGTCACGGGCGCCGTCGGGGGCACGCCGCCGGCACCGATCGTGACGTCGGCGGTGAGGGTGAAGACGTCGCCGTAGCGCAGCCCGGTCGGCAGGTCGCCGAGCTCGATCGTGGCCGCCACGCGTCCGGCCTTGAGGTCGTAGACGGCCGTGGTCTCGGCGAAGTTGCCGTCACCCGGGTAGTGCACCGTGAAGACGGTGCTCGCCTGCGCGACCGTGTGGGTGAGGGTCGCGACCCCGTTCACGAACGACGAGGTGCCGACCGGCGACCCGCCGATCGAGAACGTGACGGTGCCGGTCGGGCCGACGCCGAGCATCGGGAGCTTCGCCTGCAGCTGCACCGTGTCGCCGATGCTGAACACACCGGGCGAGGCCTGCACGTCGAAGTCTTCCTCGGCCGTGTCGAGCTCGAGCGAGATGATGCCCGCGGCGGTGGCGTCGCTGTTGCTCGGGGCGTGGTCGACATCGCCGAGGTAGCGCACCGTGAGCGGTCGGTCGAGCACGAGCCCGACCGGGATGTCGTCGATCGTGAACGCGTAGCCGCCGTTCACGAGGGTCGTGGTGGCCCGCACGGCGCCGCCGACCAGCAGCTCGACGTCGCCCGTCGGCACCGACGAGCCCGCGAGCGGGTGCACCGATCCGAAGTGCACCTGCTCGTCGCCGTAGCGGTAGCTCTGATTGATCGCTCCGCCCAGCAGCACCTTGGTCGCGCGACCGCCGACCACGACGTCTTCGGTGCCGACGGCATCCTCGAAGCGCAGGTCGCCGCTGTAGGTGGCGGTGAAGGTGAGCGGTCCGCCCGACGGCAGCGGGATGCCGTGGGCCTCGGCCACGCCGCCGGCGTCGACGGTGAGGTCGCGGCGTCCGCCCGCCCAGGTGACGGTGAGCGTGCCGCTCGGGGTGCCCCCGCCGGGCGCCACGGCGGTCACGGTGATCTCGAGCGACATCGTGCCGCCGACGACGGGCGACGCGCCGGATGCGACGACGCTCACGTGGGCGTCGGCTTTGGCGACGGTGAGCGTCCGGGTGTTCGATGACGCCGGGCCGGTCGCGGAGTCGCCGTCGTAGACCGCGACAAGGTCGAACGATCCCACCGGGATGGTGACCGCGTTGAGGGTCGCGACGCCGCCGGTGATCCCGCTGTCGCCGAGGTCGATCGCGGGACCCGTGGCGGGGCGCGCCTCGAATCGCACGAGGCCCGTCGGCGTCGTCGTGCCGAAGGTCGCGGTGAGCGCGACGACCTGCCCCGAGACGCTCGTGACCCGGTCGACGTCGAGCACGAGGGTGGGGGTCGGGCCGGTGACGGTGTGCGACCCGGTGGTGTCGCTCGTCACGAACCCGGTGCCGGGCTGGAACTCGACGCGGAGCGTGTGCGGCCCCTGGGCGAGGGAGAGCGTGAGGTCGACCTCGCCGTCGACGAGGGGCTGGAGGTCGTGGGCGGTGCTGCCGCCGTCGACGTAGATCGCGGCGCTGCCGGTGGGGACGACGTCGGTCGACGCGTTCTCGACCGTGACCGCCGCGGTGACGGCGTCGCCGAGTGCGCTCGTCGGGGACACCGTGAGCGTGGTCGTCGTCGCGGCGGCCGTCACCTCGAACGGCACCGGGTCGGCCCACGACTCGAGATTGGCACCGGCGCCGAGGTAGTGCGCGCCGAGCTCGTAACTGCCCGGTGCGAGCAGCACCACGAAGTCATGCAGCTCGGCGGTGCCCGTGCCGTCGAGGGGCGCGTCCGCGAGCGGCGACATCACGCCGCCGCCCGCGACACGGTACTCGAACGTCACGTCGCCACTCGGCGTGCTGCCACCGGTGACCTCGGCCGACAACTCCACCTTCGCTCCGTAGACCACAGAGGCGGCGCTCGACGTCAGGGCGACCGCCGTCGGGCCGCCCGCGTCGACCACGATGCTGGAGCTCTTCGCCTCGAACGTCGCGTCACCCGGGAAGTCGACCTGGACTGTGTGGCTGCCCGCAGTGAAGACGTGATCGAGCCGGTACTGGTTCGCCGACGCGACCGAGTGCGGCCCCGGCACGATCGAGCCGTCGATCGTGATCGTGAGGTCGCCGGCCGGCTGCGCTCCCTCCGCGGTCACGGCGTCGCGCACCGTGACGAGCACCCCGGTCGTCGTGTTCGCGACGACCGGGGTCGCGGGGTCGGTCGTGACCGTGATGGCGACGGGCGAGGTGCCCGGAGCAGCGGAGGCCGCGAGCGGAGCCGCGGTGACGATGAGCGGCAGGAGCAGCGACGCGATCGTGGCG
>JAEWKY010000292.1 GCA_023457615.1 Actinomycetes bacterium
GGCTTGTTCCGCCGCCAGTCGGGTTACTCCGCCGAAATCGCGGTGCTCCGCCGGATTCTCGCGGAGCAACCTCACACCCGCGGAGCAACCCGGGGGGTGCGCGCCGGACGAGCAGCGCGACGGGCTCGCTCGCGCAACGCGAGGGGCCGCGCTCCCGAAGGAACGCGGCCCCGCACGGTGCAAGGTGCTGTGAGGTCAGACCCCGAAGTACAGCTCGTACTCGAACGGGTGCGGACGCTGCGCGAACGGGAGGAGCTCCTTCTCGCGCTTGTAGTCGATCCACGTGTCGATGAGGTCCTGCGTGAACACGCCGCCCTCGAGGAGGAAGTCGTGGTCGGCCTCGAGCGCCGCGAGGGCCTCACCCAGCGAGCCCGGGAGCTGCGGGATGTTCTTGGCCTCCTCGGGCGGGAGCTCGTAGAGGACCTTGTCGACGGGCTCGTGCGGCTCGATCTTGTTCTTGATCCCGTCGAGGCCAGCCATGAGCTGCGCCGCGAACGCGAGGTACGGGTTGCCGGAGGCGTCGGGCGCGCGGTACTCGATGCGCTTCGCCTTCGGGTTGGTGCCCGTGATCGGGATGCGGATGGCCGCCGAGCGGTTGCCCGCCGAGTAGACCAGGTTGACCGGCGCCTCGAAGCCCGGGATGAGGCGGTGGTAGGAGTTCACCGTCGGGTTGGTGAACGCCGCGATCGCCGCCGCGTGCTTGAGGATGCCGCCGATGTACCAGCGCGCGATGTCCGAGAGGCCGCCGTAGCCCTTCTCGTCGTAGAACAGCGGCTTGCCCTCGCTCCAGAGCGACTGGTGGGTGTGCATGCCCGATCCGTTGTCGCCCATGAGCGGCTTCGGCATGAACGTCGCCGTCTTGCCCCACTCGAGCGCCGTGTTCTTGACGATGTACTTGAACTTCAGGATGTCGTCGGCGGCGTGCACCATCGTGTCGAACTTGTAGTTGATCTCGCCCTGGCCGGCGGTGCCGACCTCGTGGTGCGAGCGCTCGACCTCGAGGCCCACCTCGATGAGCTTGAGCACGATGTCGTCGCGCAGGTCGGCGTGCTGGTCGACCGGCGTGACGGGGAAGTAGCCGCCCTTGTACGGGGTCTTGTTGGCGAGGTTGCCGCCCTCCTCCTCGCGGCCCGAGTTCCAGGCGGCCTCGTCGGAGTCGACCTCGTAGTAGCTCTTGTTCTGCTTCACCTCGTAGCGCACGTTGTCGAAGATGAAGAACTCGGCCTCGGGCGCGAAGAAGGCGGTGTCGGCGATGCCGGTCGAGGCGAGGTACTTCTCCGCCTTCTTGGCCACCTGGCGCGGGTCGCGGCCGTAGACCTCGCCGTTCCGCGGGTTGTAGATGTCGAAGATGATGACGAGGGTGCGCTCGGTGCGGAAGGGGTCGACGAACGCCGTCGAGATGTCCGGGATGAGCTGCAGGTCCGACTCGTGGATCGACTGGAAGCCGCGGATCGAGGAGCCGTCGAACAGCTGGCCGACCGAGAAGAAGTCCTCGTCGACGGTCGCCGCGGGGATGTTGAAGTGCTGCTGGATGCCGGGAAGGTCGGTGAACCGGATGTCGAGGAACTTGACATCCGTGTCCTTGATGAACTTCAGCACCTCGGACGAGTCGCTGAACAGGGGCTTGGACATGGGTGGTACTCCAGTGGGCCGTCGATCGGGCAGGACTGCGGGACGCAGCCTCGAAGGCGAGGCTAGGGGAGGGCCGTTTCCCGAGGGTCACGCTCATGTTTCCGGGATGTTACGTCGCCGACGCCGCCTAGGCTGGAGGCCGTGAGCGACTCCCGGGGACAGCGCGACTCCCGGGGACAGCGCTGGCCGGGCGAGGCGCTCGGGCTGCCCGAGTCGGGACCGCGGTCCCTCGCACGACCGGGCCGGCGCATCCTCGCGGTCGTCATCGACTGGGCGATCGCGACGGGTATCTCGGTCGCGTTCTTCCCGACCGGCCCCTGGCAGACCAACGGGTTCATCACGCTGGGCCTGTTCGGCGGCATCCAGCTGCTGTTCCTGGTCGTCGTGAACGGCGGCCTCGGGCACCTGCTGCTCGGCATGCGCGTCGTGCCGCTCGTGCCGGGTCGGCTCGCGTTCTGGCGCGCGCTGCTGCGCACCGCGCTCGTCTGCCTGTTCGTGCCCGCGGTGATCATGGATGCCGACCAGCGCGGTCTGCACGACCGGGCCGCCGGCACGCTGCTCGTCAGGGTCTAGCGCGGCTCGTCAGGGTGTCGCGCGGCTCGTCAGGGTCTAGCGCGGGCGCGGGGCCCTGACGCGGTTCGGGTCGATGCCCTTCGGGATCGGCAGGCCGTTCTTGCCGAGCGAGGCGAGCCGGTTCGACACCGCCTGGATCTCCGACTTCGTGAGCGCCCGCTTGTAGGTGCCCAGCGTGCGCACGATGCGGCCGAGCGGGGTCGCCGTCGGGTCGGTGTGGTCGACGTAGATGAGGTGCACGGGCACCTCGGGCAGGATGCGGCGCACGTTGGCGCGCTCCTTGTCGAGCATCGGCTGGGTGCGCGAGCGCGGACCCTCGCCGATGAGGGCGACGCCGCCGCGGCCGACGGCGCGGTAGACGGCATCCTGCGTCTTGTTGAAGTTGATCGGGATCTCGTTGCCCGTCCACGAGCGACGCAGCGAGCTGCGCAGCACCGCGCCGACGGCGCCGGGCTGACCCTCGATCTGCGAGAAGGCCGCCTTCTCGGCGCGACGGCCGAGCACGATGAGCACGAGCAGCACGCCGGCGAGCACGCCCGCGACGACGTAGAGGATCCACAGCACGGGGTTGCCGTCGCCGAACAGCACGGCGAGCACGATGCCCGCGCCGACCGGGGCGAGGAAGGCGAGCAGCAGGTAGAGGATGATCGCGCTGTCGTAGCGGCGGGTCATCTGGAAGACCTGCCACATCTGCTTCAGACGGCCGGGTTCCTTCTCCGGGGTGGTGGGGCGAGCCATGGCATCAACGATACGGGGCCGCGGGGCGCGCTCGGCACCACTCCTCCCCGTGGCCGCGCACCGCCGGCTCCTCCCAGAACGTGCTGCCGCGCGCGGCGGGCCGCCCCCGGTGGTCGACGATCGGGACGATGGATGAGGTCGCCGGCTACCGGGTTCTGCGCGCGGCGGGCCACGGCGCACGGTCGCGGCTCCTGCTCGGGTACGACGACGGGGTCTCGGTCGTGCTCAAGGTGTGCGGCGCCGACGATCCGCGGGTGCCCGTCGAGCTCGCCGCGCTCGATCGGGCGGCGGGGGAGCACGTGGTGCGCCTGCTCGACGTCGCGGCCGACGAGCACGGCACGACGCTCGTGCTCGAGCGACTGCCCGGCGGCTCGCTCGCCGAGCTGCTCGACCGTCGCCCCGCGCTCGGCGCGGGGGAGGCCGTGACCATCCTCGCGCCGCTCGCGGCGACGCTCGAGCGGCTGCAC
>JAEWKY010000293.1 GCA_023457615.1 Actinomycetes bacterium
CGACGGGGAGACGCTCTTCGTCGAGCGGCTCTCGCATCCCGGCGCCGGGGCGAACATCGCGCAGGTCGCCGGACGGCTCCCGCTGCACGCGTCGTCGTCGGGGCTCGTGCTGCTCGCCGAGGCCGCGTCGTCGATCGTCGAGCGGGTGCTCGCCGGTCCGCTCCCGGCGCTCGCCTCCGGCACGATCACCGACCCCGCCGCGCTGCGGCGCAAGCTCGCCGAGGTGCGGCGGCTCGGCTACGCCGTCGCTCCCGCGAGCGTGGAGGAGGTGTCGACGGGCATCGCGGTGCCGGTGCGCGCGGGGCGCCTCACGATCGCCGCCCTCGGCGTCGTGCTGCCGCGGGACGAGACGGATGCCCGGGGCGTCGCCGCGGTGCTCGCGGGCGCCGCGCAGGAGATCGCCGCGTCCCTCGCCGCGCAGCAATCCCATTCAATGGGATAGATCGCCTGCGCGTCCGCCGGTCGCCGCAGACTGGCCCCGTGGACACCGCCGTCGTCATCGTCGGAGCCGGCCCCGCGGGGCTGCTCCTCTCGCACCTCCTGCACCGCGACGGCATCCCGTCGATCGTGCTCGAGAGCCGCACGCGCGACGAGGTCGAGTCGACGATCCGCGCGGGCATCCTCGAGAACGGCACCGTCGACCTCCTCGTCGAGACCGGCGCCTCGGAGCGCGTGCTCGTCGACGGCCGCCGTCACGAGGGCATCGAGCTGCAGTTCGGCGGAGCGACCCATCGCATCGACTTCGAGCGGCTCGTCGGCCGCGGGGTCTACCTCTACCCGCAGCACGAGGTGCTCACCGACCTCGTGGCGCGTCGCCTCGCCGACGGCGGCGACCTCCGGTTCTCGCACTCCGTCGAGAGCGTGACCGACGTCGAGGGAACCCCGCGGGTCGCCGGCACGGATGCCGAGGGCCGCCCGTTCGAGCTCGTCGCCGACTTCGTGGTCGGCGGCGACGGCTCGCGCAGCGTCACCCGCACGGCCGTCGTCGGCTCGCTCACCGGCGGCTACTACCGCGAGTACCCGTTCGCCTGGTTCGGCATCCTGTGCGAGGCGCCGCCCTCGTCGGACGAGCTCATCTACGCGAACTCCGAGCAGGGCTTCGCGCTCATCAGCCAGCGGTCGTCGACCGTGCAGCGCATGTACCTGCAGTGCGATCCCGAGCAGGACCCCGCGGCCTGGAGCGACGCCGAGATCTGGGACATGCTCCAGTCGCGCGTCGACGGGCGCACCCTCCGGGAGGGCCCGATCTTCCAGCGCGACGTGCTGCGCTTCCGCTCGTTCGTCGCCCACGCGCTGCAGAAGGGGCGGGCCTTCCTCGTCGGCGACGCGGCGCACACCGTGCCGCCGACCGGCGCGAAGGGCATGAACCTGGCCGTCCACGACGTGCGCCTCCTGCACGAGGGTCTCGCCGCGTTCTACCGCGGCGAGGGTCTCGGCGGGCTCGACCGCTACGAGGAGCGCGCGCTGCACCGCATCTGGCGCGCCCAGCACTTCTCCTGGTGGATGACGTCGATGCTGCACTCGACCCCCGACGCGAGCGACTTCGACCGCCGTCGGCAGCTGGGCGAGCTCGAGAGCGTCGTGTCGTCGGAGGCCGGCAGCACCTACCTGGCCGAGGCGTACACGGGCTGGCCCTACGCGGACTGACCCGCACGAGACCCGGTGCGGGTCGGCTCGGTGGCGTGCCGGCCCGCACCGCTCAGCCCGTGGTGCCCGTGGGTCCCCCTCAGTCCGTGGCGCTCGGGCCGCCGTGCGCGCGACGGCGCGCCTCGACCTCGGCCTCGAGACGCCGGATGCGCGCCTCCTTCTCGCCCAGCCGCAGCTCGGCTTCGATCGCCGCGTCGTCGACCTCGTACTCGGAGGCCTGCAGCCGCCGCGCGGCCGCCTCGTGACGTCGCGGGTCGCCGAACGGCACGGCCTCGGGGCGCGATCCCCAGTCGCGCCCGACGGCGAACCAGACGATGCTCCCCACGATCGGCAGCAGCACGATCACGATCACCCAGACCAGCTTCGGGAGGTGCCGCACGAGCGTCTCGTCGCGCGTGATCACGTCGATGAGGGCGGCGAGCACGAGGACGAGGCCCAGCGCCGCGAGCAGGAGTCCCACGGCGGCAGCCTAGCGAGGCGGCTCCGGAGGATCGAGCATGCGCCTCCACCCGAGCTCCTCCCGCCTCGGCGCCGGGGTCGGCGAGGACGTGCCGGGGGAGGGCTCAGTTGAGTGCGGGAGTGTCCTCGGGGATGACGCCGTTCGCGGAGAGGTCCGACCCGAGGTCGCGGAGGGCGCGCAGCGCGACGCGCTGGGTCAGCGGGCCGTAGGAGATGCGCGCGACGCCGAGCGCCTCGTACTCCGCGGCGGGAAGCGCCCCCGGCAGGCCGATCACGGAGAGCTTGCCGCGGCCGAAGGCGGCGACGAGCTGCTCGGCGATCTCGCGCGGGTGGGCGCCCGGAACGAACACGAGCGCGGCGCCCGCGTCGAGGAAGGCCCGTCCGCGCTCGATCGCCGCGGCGATCTTCTGGTCGAGCGGAAGGTCGCCGCTGCGCGGGGTGAGCGCGTCGGTGCGCGCGTTGAGCTGGAACGCGACGCCCTCCTGCTCGGCGGCCTTCGTGATCGCGGCGACGCGCGCGACGGCCTCGTCGAACGGCCGGAAGCGATCCTCGACGTTGGCGCCGACGATCCCGAACCCGATCGCCCGGCGGATCGTCTCGGCGGGGTCGTCGTAGCCGTCGTCGAGGTCCGCGGAGACGGGGAGGTCGACCGCCTCGGCGATGATCCGCGCGCCGTCGAGAGCGATGTCGAGCGGCATGCCGCCGTCGGCGTAGCCCCGGCTCGCCGCGATCGAGTGCCCCGCGGTCGCGAGCGCCTTCGTCGCCGGCAGGTCGGCGATCACCTTCGCGCTGATGGCATCCCACACGTTGACCACGCGCAGGATCTCGGGAGCCTCGTGCAGCGCCTGGAGCGCTCGTGCCTTGTCGTTCGTGCTCATGAGGCGAGGCTAGCCGCGGCGCTCGACCGAAGCTGGGAGACGGGCGACCGCCGTGGTGCGAGGATCGAGGCGATGACGTGGATCCTCCTGGCGGCCGCCATCCTCACCGAGGTCGCGGCGAGCCTCTCGCTCAAGGCGTCGCTCACGCAGCCGGGCTTCATGGTCGTGGTCGTCGCGGGCTACGTCGCGGCGTTCACCTGCCTCTCGCTCGCCCTGCGCCGCGGGATGCCGCTCGGCGTCGCGTACGGCATCTGGGCCGCCGCGGGGGTCGCGCTGACGGCGGTGCTCTCCGCGGCGATCTTCGGCGAGCCGCTCACGCCGCTCATGCTCGGCGGGATCGTGCTCGTGATCGCGGGCGTGCTGTGCGTCGAGCTGGGGTCGCGGCGCGAGCCCGCCCCGCCCGCCGCGTCGGAGGCGGAGTGATGGAGTGGCTCTTCCTCGGCGGCGCGATCCTCACGGAGGTCGCCGCGACCCTCTCGCTGCGCGTCGCCTCGACGACGAAGAGGTCGCCGTACGGCTGGTACGCGATCGTCGGCGTCGGCTACCTCGCCGCGTTCACGTTCCTGTCGCTCGCGCTCGGGGCCGGGATGCCGCTCGGCGTCGCCTACGGCATCTGGTCGGCCGTCGGAGTCGCGCTCACGGCGGTGTTCAGCCGGGTGTTCTTCCGGGAGTCCCTCACCGGCCTCATGGTGCTCGGCATCATCCTCATCATCGGCGGCGTGCTGCTCATCGAGCTGGGCTCCGCGCACTGAGCGGGAGCGCGTCCTCCACAGGTCGCTTCGCCGCGACTTCTTGTCCTTTCGTACTTGTGTTCGAGTGGGGAGAATGGGAGTCGAAAGGATTCCCTCATGACTCTTCCCGCCGTGTCGGCTCTCTCGGAGGCGCTGCGTGTGCTCCGGGGTGTGCCGCTGCGCGGTGCGGATGCCGGGTCGGCCGCCGTGCTGGAGTGGTCGCGGCTCGCGCTGGAGCTGCGGCGGGTCGCCGACGCCCACGTGGCCGCGTCGGCGGGTGAGATCGCGCGCCGGTCGAGTCCGGAGTACGGCGGTGAGGGGCTCGCCAGTCGGGCGGGTGCTCGCACGGTGGAGCAGCTGCTGACGTCGTCGGGGCTGACGGGTCGTGAGGCGGCGACCGCGGTGCGGGTGGGTCGGCTGACGCAGAACGAGTCCGGGGTGCTGTCCGGGGTGGGGCGGCGGGTGCTCGACGGGACGGTGTCGGCCGCGGCGGCGGAGGCGATCCGCGTCGGGCTCGACGGCACGAGTGCGCCGCCCGCGGTGGTCGGGCAGGCGGCGGAGCTGTTGTGCTCCGACCCCGCGGCCGACGACCCCGATCGGCTGCTCGCACGTGCGCGGGAGGTACGTGACGAGCTCGACGACGCCGGCATCCACCCACGCGAAGATGCACTGCGGCGCCGACGGTCGCTGAGACGCATCGACTTCCGCGACGGCATGAAACGACTCGTCTGGGACTACGACCCCGAGACCGCGGGCGTCGTCGACGAGATCTACGACCGGCTGACGTCGCCTCGGCGGGGAGGTCCGCGGTTCGTCGACTCCGAGCAGGCCGCGCGGGCCGCCCGGGTGGCCGACGATGATCGCACGACCGAGCAGCTCGCGTCCGACGGGTTCGCCGAGCTGCTGCGTCAGTCGGCGACGGTCGACGAGAACGTGCTCCTCGGCTCAGGTGCGCCTGCGGTGCGGGTCATCGTGGCCGCGGAGTCGCTCGCCGCCGGCACCGGCCACGGCGTCATCGAGGGCACGAACGAGGCGCTGTCGATCGCGACCGTCGAGCGGCTCGCGTGCGCCCAAGGCGTGCAGCCCCTGACGCTCACGCCCTCCGGGCGACCGCTCGACGTCGGTCGAGAGCAGCGGCTCTTCACGTCGCGACAGCGCATCGCCCTCGCCGTGCGCGACGGTGGCTGCCTCTGGTCGGGATGCGACCGACCACCCTCCTGGTGCGAGGCGCATCACATCGACGAGTGGTCGTCGGGCGGGCGCACGGATGTCGACCGCGGAGTGCTCCTGTGCCGACATCACCACCTGCGGCTCCACAACGAACGCTGGAGGATCCGGTGGCGCGCCGGGCAGTACTGGCTCGAACCGCCACCCGGGTCGGGGCGCGCCGGCGCGGTCCTCGCCACCAAGTCACGCGCCCTGCGCGAACATCTCACCCGGCACGCCGGCTGAGCGCGCGCCCCGGCATCGAGGCGTACACTCGCGTGCGTGAGTCCGACCGAGAAGCCCGCGGGGCGTCAGGGGGTACTCGGCGCGCTCAGCGCCGGTACGAGGTAGCGACCTCCGTCGTGCGTCTCCCGCGTCCTCGCGGTCTCCCTGGGCGGATCCCGGCCCTCCGGCCATTCCGGGCTCCGGCGATCCCCGGCCCACCGGCCCACCGGCCCACCGGCTCACCGGTTCGCCGGCTCTCCCGGCGATCCCTCGGCGCCCGTTCCACCCAGGCTCCCGGCGGGCCGGACCCCTCCGGCGTCCGCCGTCCACTCACCCCGCCGCCGTGCGCGGCCCTCTCCGAATCGGAGCTCTCATGCACGCCCTTCCCGCGGACGCCATCCGCGACTCCTTCGTCAACGTCTCGCTGCGCGAACGCAAGTCGATCCTGCCGCCCGACGATCTCACCGACCACGACTGGACCCTCCTCGACTACCTCGGCTGGCGCGACCCGAAGAGCCCGCTGCTCGGGTACGTCGTCATCCCGACCGACGGCGGTCCCGTCGGGGTGCTGCTGCGTCAGGCCGAGGCGACCCCTCGCAGCCGCGCGCAGTGCTCCTGGTGCGAGGACACCCGGCTGCCCAACGACGTCGTGTTCTTCGCGGCGAAGCGGGCCGGGGATGCCGGACGCAAGGGTGACACGCTCGGCACGCTCGTCTGCGCGGGCTTCGAGTGCTCGGTCAACGTGCGGCGGCAGGCGCCCCTGTCGTACGTCGGGTTCGACGTCGAGGCGGAGCGGCAGCGCCGCATCCTGTCCCTGCGCGAGCGCGTGACGTCCTTCGCGGAACGCGTGCGCGGCGCCTGAACCGACGAGAACCCCGGGCGCGAACGCCCCCGGGGGATCGTATTCCGCAG